>CAVFAM010000113.1:8890-9620 GCA_963620375.1 Bacteroidaceae bacterium | reverse complement strand
ACCAGTATCAAAGAATTGTTAATTATTTTAATCCTCAGTTTCTACTAGGATTAACAGCGACTCCAGACAGAATGGATGGTCGAAATATCTATGAAATCTGTGATTACAATGTTCCTTATGAGATTTCATTAAGGGAAGCAATCAATAAGGGAATGCTTGTACCATTTCATTATTATGGAATTTTTGATAATATTGATTATTCAAAACTGCACATTGTAAGAGGCAGATATAATGAAAAAGAATTGAATGAAACCTACATCGGAAATGTCCGTAGGTATGAATTGATTTATAAATATTACTGCAAATATGGTTCAAAGCAGGCACTTGGATTCTGTTGTTCCAAGGAGCACGCAAGAGAGATGGCGAGAGTGTTTTCATTAAGAGGAATACCATCAGTTGCTGTATTTAGTGATGCAAGTGGGGAATATACTGAGAAACGAGATGTGGCAATACAAAAATTGAAGAATGGCGAGATAAGAGTGATTTTTTCTGTGGATATGTTTAATGAGGGTGTAGATATCACATCTATTGATATGGTAATGTTCTTAAGACCTACAGAATCACCGATAGTTTTCCTTCAGCAGCTTGGAAGAGGACTTAGAAAATGTAAGGGAAAAGAGTTCCTAACTGTGCTTGACTTTATTGGTAATTATGAGAAAGCAGGCAGGGTGCGTTTTCTTCTTGAAGGGAAATCTGACATACATAGAAAAGACCATCATTTGTCAGATAC
>CAVFAM010000113.1:6916-8880 GCA_963620375.1 Bacteroidaceae bacterium | reverse complement strand
TAAAATGGATAAAAAACATTTAAAGCTTAAGGATCAGATAATCAATGAATATTTCAGGGTTAAAGAGCTGCTTGGAAAGCGACCTACCAGACTGGATTTGTTTACATATATGGATGATAATGTTTATGAAACTGCAATTACACATTCAAAAGATAATCCGTTTAAGCGGTATCTGGATTTCCTCAATGACCTGGGAGAACTAAGCCAAATAGAAGAAGAGTTTTACAAAGGAATTGGAAGAGAATTTATCAGCCTGCTCGAAAACACAAACATGTCAAAGGTATATAAGATGCCTGTACTTATGGCTTTTTATAATAACTCAAATGTGTTAATGGAGGTGTCAGAAAAACAGCTTCTTTCAAGTTGGAAAAAATTTTTCTCAACTGGAACGAACTGGAAAGATCTTGATAAAAATATGACGATACAAAAGTATAAAGATATTACAGATAAGGAACATTTAAAGAAAATTCTTGCTATGCCAGTACATTTTCTTTTGGAATCTGGAAAAGGATTTTTTGTAGAAAATGATGATATGATATTGGGTTTAAGAGAAGAATTGCGTCCGCTAATTGATAATCCTGTTATGATACAGCAGATGAAAGATGTGATAGATTATAGGACAATGGATTATTACAAGAGAAGATATAGAGAGCAGCTTCAGCATATATAGCAAATGATGACAAGCAGATAACAACAAAAGGGCATCCGAAAGTGGCATAGAATGCAGATATTTGTAGATACAGATGTGTGCCCAGTGGCTAGTGCTGTAGCGATGGCTCTCGGTAAAGTAATTATAAAGGGGGATTGAGCGTATGATGATTAGTCCAGAATCTTTTTATCATATGGAGCTTGAAGGAAAATCTGTTAATCAGATTGAGAAGTCAATTCGTAAGCTAAAAAAAGAGATGACAAGTCTTAAGAAGGTCATTGAATGTTCAGACCCAGATGATCCAAGGGTGTTAATGGAGCCAAGTTTAGAGGTTCAGCTTAAGTGTACAAGGGAATATTTGGATAAAGCAAAGATTGCATTAGTTGAAGCAGGGGGCAAATATATACCAAACCAGGCGGAGCAAAGGGTAATAGACTTTGATAATAATATTGAGTTTATTTCTAAGATACGACTTGATATCGGTGGATTTTTTACTGGCAACCAGATTTATACATACACTATTTTGGGAGACAAGGTTGATTGGTATCTTGGAGGATTTAGCTTTGTGGATTTTAAATTGCCAGAGTACAGGCCAGAAACCAAGCAGGAATTATTGGATGCTTTTAGAGAGTTTCACATAGGAGAATGGAAACATAAATATGTTGATTCGGATGTTCTTGATGGTACTCAATGGGAGTTGGTAATCGAATATTCAAATGGTCGAAAAACAGCAAAATATTATGGTGGTAATGCATTTCCTTTTAACTTTGATGAGTTTGCAGAATTTATGGGAGATATTCATTATACAGATGATGAGGAAAACGAGTAGCTTTATATTACAGGTACAAATGAAACGATATCTAAATAGTTCCAATAACATACCCATGTAGGTATAAATTTGAAGAAAAGTGAGCAGGTGAAATTTTTGACTATGATAAAAATGTGAATAATGTTGAATACTATGAGATATTAGAGGATTTAATGGAGCGCTGGGAGCATGAAATTGTAGAATTCAAAGAGGCAAAAGGCGGCTATGATACAGATAAAATTGGACGTTACATTTCGGCAATTAGCAATGAAGTATTTCTTGAAAAGGCGATATTAAGGTTATATGATAAACTGGAGAGATGGATTATTTGTTTGTGATGACAATTTGATTTTGAGATTATCTGATGATGCTGAGATTAAGCCAGAGTGGTTTGTTAATGCAGAACAATTAAATTATTAGATAATATAGAATTTTTGTATTTTTCAATTCGGCACACGCATGTGCCGAATTATAATAGGAGAAATTGTATGCTGATAAATAATGATG
>CAVFAM010000113.1:0-6906 GCA_963620375.1 Bacteroidaceae bacterium | reverse complement strand
GATGAGTACTTAGAACTATTTCATAAAATTATTGATTGCATTAAAACGAGTCAATATAAAGTTGTGGTAGATGCAAATTTAACATTATTGCATAGAAACTGGAGAATTGGTACATTTATCAATGAAAATAACAATTGGGGAACAAAATTTTTGGATAATCTGTCAAAAGATATTAAAAGTGAATTTCCAGATTCAACAGGTTATTCGGTTCGAAATTTAAGAGATATGAAAAAATTTGCATCAATATTTGAAGAAGATGATATTGATGAATATGGATTAGCAGGAATAACTTGGTATCACCACAAAGCACTTATGGGTAAGGCAAAGACCAAGGAGGCATATATTTGGTATGCGGAGAAGACTATTCAGAACGGTTGGTCACATAATACACTAAAAATGCAACTGGATTATGATTTATATTCCAGACAAGTTGAGACTCCTAAGGTGCAAAATTTTAATGGGGTATTGCCAAGTGAACAGAGTGAACTTGCTTTACAGACAATGAAAGATCCATATATCTTTGACTTTGTAAGATTTAGGGAAGGAATGATTGAGAGGGATATTGAATCGGAACTTGTTGCCAATGTGAGAAAGCTTTTATTAGAACTTGGAACAGGATTTGCGTTTGTCGGGGAGCAATATGAATTGAATGTTGGGGAAAGGGATTTTTACATAGATCTCCTTTTTTACAATTTTAAACTGCATTGTTTTGTAGCTGTTGATTTAAAAACAGGAGAGTTCACACCAGAAATGGCGGGTAAGATGAACTTTTATTTATCAGCATTGGATAACGAAGTTAAGAGTGAGTTGGACAATCCATCAGTGGGACTTATTTTGTGTAAAAATGAGAATCGGTTAGTAGCAGAGTATGCTTTAAAAGATATGACTAAGCCGATTGGTGTTAGCGAATACAAGTTATTTGATGATCTTCCGAATGAGCTGCAAGAAGCATTACCAACAGCAGAAGATATTGAGGCAAGGATCATTAAAAAATATGAGTGTGAATAAAACGGCACATGTGTGTGCCGAATTAAAATTGTATCTAAATACTTAGTGTTCCCCCCTTTTGGGAGTTCGGGCATAGGGGGCTAGGAGGGAGGGAATGGTACAAGAAGAAAAACAGAATAAAGTAATTTGCTAGAAAACGGTACTAGCTGTATACGTACGGAATTTTTTGTTTGGATTGGAGAAGAAAAATATAAGGACAGTAATGGATTATAAAAGGTCTGCTACTGTTCTTTTTATTATAGAGAAACCTGTCTGATGTGACTTAAGCTTACATTGGACTTGTTTAAGTAATATGCTATAAACAAGTTGGAGGCAAAAGGAATGATAATTGATGAGGACATGGAGCTAAAGCGTCAGTACGAAATATTTAAACGCATACGAAAAGAGTAATAAGATAATTGTGCGTTTTAAACTTCATTTAAACTTCCCTCCTTAAAATACAATCAAAAGGAGGGAACACCTTATGACAAATCAAACAATATATACACCCAATAAATATCTTATAATCCCAGCATATGAGCCAGACCAGCGCCTTGTCAGCCTGGTAAAAGAGACATACGATACGAATGCGTTCACCATTCTGGTAGTTGATGATGGAAGCGGATTGGCATATTCGTCCATTTTCAATCAGGTCAAAGCCTATGCGGTTGTTTTACAACATCCTAAAAATCAGGGAAAAGGCTGTGCTCTTAAAACAGCATATGAGTATATTAAGCAGCAAAATGATAATACAGAAAGGGTTATTATCACAGCAGATGCCGATGGTCAGCATACTATAAAGGACATCTGTGCAGTTGGAGAAGAATGTCAGAAAAACTTACATGCTTTAGTGCTTGGAAAACGGTCTTTTGTGGGAAAAGTACCTTTAAAGAGCAGACTTGGAAATCTGATAACACGCTATGTATTCCGCATGGAAAGCGGACAGCTTGTGATGGATACACAGACCGGACTGAGGGCTTTTTCTACAGCAGAGCTTCCCTTTATGCTTGCGGTTCCCGGTGAACGCTACGAATATGAGATGAATGTCCTGCTTGGATGGGCAAAAGAGGATAAAAGGATAGAGGAAATACCTATTCAGACCATTTACCTGGAGGGCAATAAGTCCTCACATTTTAGACCAGTGCAGGATGCCTGCCGTATTTATAGGGACTTATTCCGCTTTGGCGGAGTTTCATTTTTGTCATTTTTGATAGATTATTCTATTTATCTGCTTCTGACAGCCTTTTTGCCCTTATGGCCGACGCTTAAGATTTTTGTGGCAAATACGGTGGCACGCATTGTCAGTGGAGTCTTTAATTTTGAGATGAACCGCCGTTTTGTATTTGAGAAAAAGGATAAAATACTTACCAGCGGACTGGAATATCTGTGTCTCGCCTTCTGCATTTATCTTTTGAGTACCAGTGGCATTACATTTTTGTATGAAGCATTCCACTGCAATTTATATCTGCTCAAGATTGGTGTGGATGCAGGACTTTTTGTAGTGTCATGGCTGGTTCAGAAATATCTGATATTCAGGAAAAAAGAGGTGGTCGCATATGAAAAATAGAAAGGGTGGACTGCTGTACAATATTTGTTTCTGGACGGTTTTGCTTGCATTTAGTGGATATGCTTTGCTTGATACATTTGTTATTCCGCATGAGATATCGGCAGTGGATACGACACAGACAGGGAGTTTGACAACGGACCAGACAACAAGCTCGGCAACAGGCGAGACGACAAACCAGGCAACAGGCGAGACGACAGACCAGGCAACAGATGCGACAACAAGCCAGGCAACAGACGCAACTACAAGCCAGGCAACAGACCAGACAACAGACCAGACGACAAACCAGGCAACGGGCGAGACAGCAAGCCAGACAACAGGCAAGACGACAGATGAGAAAACAAACCAGAAAACAGCCCAGTCGGCAGGACAGACCAACAATACAAGTACAGCCGCAGGCGGCATATACACTGATAACTCCTACAGTGACGACAATATCTCCATCACAATCGAGACAAAGACGATTGATGACACCGTGGTTTATATTGCGGACGTTACCCTATCGGATGCCTCTTATTTGCAGACCGCTCTGGCAAAGGACACCTTTGGCACCAATGTCACGGAGACCACATCTGAGCAGGCGGAAGCAAAAAATGCAATTCTGGCAGTAAATGGTGACTACTATGGCGCCAATAAGACGGGCTATGTTATCAAAAATGGTACAATTTACAGAGACAGCGTCAGGTCGGATAGTGAAAATGAGGATTTGGTAATTTACGAGGATGGAAGCTTTGGCATTATAAACGAGACTGAGATTTCTGCTGAAGACCTGCTCAAAGATGGTGTGACCCAGCTTTTTGCCTTTGGCCCGACGCTGGTGGAAAATGGAGAGCTTGCCGTGGATGAAAATACAGAGGTTGGAAAAGCCATGTCAAGCAATCCGAGAACCGCAATAGGCATCATTGACGATTTGCATTACATTATCGTGGTTGCAGATGGCAGAAGCAGTGAAAGTCAGGGCTTGTCCCTCTATCAGCTGGCTGAGGTCATGCAGGATTATGGATGCACCACAGCCTACAATCTGGATGGTGGCGGCTCATCAACCATGTACTTCAATGGTCAGGTCATCAACAAGCCCACCACAAATGGAAAAACTTTTAAGGAACGTGAGGTGAGTGATATTGTCTACATTGGTTATTAAGAAAAAGGATAGATTTCGCTATCTTCTGGCGACAGCATTTTGTCTGCTTTTTGACATTATCTATGAGCATTTCAGTTATGGTGAGTACTCATGGGCAATGCGATTAATGTTTTTGCTGCCTCTGCTGGGCGGAGCAGGTCTGGCATGGCTTTTGCAGGGAAAAAGGATAAACGAATGGAGCGCAAGATTCTGGAAGAGTGGTCTGGCAGTTTTTATCGTGGGCTGCATGGTGCATGGCATAATTGTAATCTCCGGGCGCAGCAGCTCGTATGATTGGATTTATATATTTGCTGGTGTTATATTTTGCCTTTTGAGCGTTTTTAGCCAGATGAAAAGAAAGACAGGCTTGCACCAGACAGCAGGATGATTTATAATCATTTAATGAAAAAGGGAGCTGATATTATCGGCTGAGAGGAAACTGTAAGTTTCGACCTGTAACCTGATTTGGATAATGCCAACGTAGGGATATATCGTAAAGCTGAACATGTTAGATTTTTAATCTGGTGTTTGTGAGTTTATGTAATCTGGAGGGGTATTGCCAATGGCGGTACCCCCTTTTTACTGTATAGGAAATTACGTTGTAATTTCCTATACAGCAAAAGCAAGCAAGCTTGCAATATGCGCAACTTGCGGAGCTGAATAAATAGCTACGCTATCCGCTCGTGCGCAAAAGTGTGCTCTAGGCGTACACTTTGTTCCATGCGGTGGATTGGGGACACCACCTTCCGCCGCTTAACAAAACCATATGTGGAGAGATGAAGGAGGAGCAAAATGGAATACACAACACAGATGGATGCAGCTCGCAAAGGCGTCATAACACCGGAGATAGAATTGGTTGCAAAAAAAGAAAACATGCCAGTAGAAGATTTGATGAAGCTGGTAGCGGAGGGCAAGGTGGCAATTCCTGCCAACAAACACCACAAGTCACTAAGTGCAGAGGGCGTGGGATCTATGCTGCGCACAAAGATTAATGTGAACCTTGGAGTATCGAGAGACTGCAAGGATTATGATGTGGAAATGAAAAAGGTCATGAGTGCAGTAGACCTTGGTGCAGAGGCAATTATGGATCTTTCAAGCCATGGAAATACACAGCCCTTCAGACAGAAGCTGACCAGCGAATGCCCTGTAATGATTGGCACAGTGCCAGTTTATGACAGTGTTATACATTATCAGAGAGACCTGGCAACTTTGACTGCAAAGGATTTTGTTGACGTAGTCAGGCTTCACGCAGAGGATGGTGTGGATTTCGTGACACTTCACTGTGGAATCACCAGAAAAACAATAGAGCAGATTCGTAAGCATAAAAGAAAAATGAATATAGTAAGCCGTGGAGGTTCACTTGTATTTGCCTGGATGTGTATGACAGGGGAGGAAAATCCATTTTATGAGTATTATGATGAGATTCTGGACATTTGCGAAGAGCATGATGTGACAATCTCACTGGGAGATGCCTGCAGACCGGGCTGTCTTGCGGACGCAACAGATGTCTGCCAGATTGAGGAGCTGGTTAGACTGGGCGAACTGACAAAACGTGCATGGGAGCACAACGTACAGGTCATGGTAGAGGGACCGGGACATGTGCCACTCGACCAGGTAGCAGCCAATATGAAGGTACAGCAGACCATATGTATGGGAGCACCATTTTATGTATTAGGACCGCTCGTGACAGATATAGCACCGGGCTATGACCATATTACAGCTGCAATCGGAGGAGCCGTGGCAGCAATGAACGGAGCAGCCTTCCTGTGCTATGTCACACCAGCAGAGCATCTTGCCCTGCCAAACCTTGATGACGTAAAACAGGGAATCATCGCATCAAAAATTGCGGCACATGCAGCGGATATAGCCAAGGGAATCCCGGGAGCAAGGGATATAGATGACAAAATGGCTGATGCCAGAAGAGTACTGGACTGGGATGCACAGTTTGACTGCGCGCTGGATCCGGAAACAGCAAAGCAGATAAGAGAAGACCGCCTGCCGGAGGATGACCATAGCGAAGCTTGCAGTATGTGTGGAAAGTTCTGCGCAGTAAGAAGCATGAATAAGGCACTGGCTGGGGAATATATAGATATTTTATAGGAAAAAGACAAACAGATATGACAGGCATTGAATTCAGACATGGATTTGATGCCTGTTTTTATGCTAAAGTATGCAGGAGAAGCTGCCGTACATAAAGTTAAAATAGCAGATAAAGCTTGTTTGTAAAATACTTTATCTTTATACTATATATATTGGAGAATTGATAATGAAAATTAGTGTGATTAACTACAGCTCAAGAAAAAATGGAAACTGCCATCATATTGCAGAGTATGTAGAGGCAATTATATCGGGTGAAAAGCACGAATACGATTTAATTGATTTTTCTGCTTTTTCTGTAAATACATGTGGAAAATGTAACTATGAATGTTTTGGTAATCATTGTGTGTATAAGGATGATGAGATTTACAGGGCTTACAGGAAAATACTGGATGCTGATATTGTTATTTCTGTAATACCGATTTATGGTGGTCTGCCCTGCTCGAATTTTTTCGCCTTCAGCGAAAGAGTACAGGGAGCCTTTCAGGATGATGAATTTGACCAGTTTGAGGCTGTAAAAAATAAATATATAATAGTTGGAAACACTGGGCTTGAAATAACGAAGAAGATAGTAGGCGCAAATGATAGTCTGGTGAGGGATGAGGATTTTCTTGCCATATCCAGTAATGAGGTTGGGGAGCGGAGCGTCAGAGGCAATTTGATGGATTATGAGCTTTATCGGGGGAAAATCAGGGAGTGGATTAAAGCAGAAAAATATCCAGAGACATGAGAGACTCATATGGATATAGTTGTCACAAATGAAACAATCATCAAGGAAGTAAATCAAAATGAACATACAAATTTTCGGCACCAAAAAGTGTAATGACACAAAGAAAGCAGAGCGTTTTTTCAAAGAGCGCAGCATCAAATACCAGTTTATAGACATGAAAGAAAAGGGCATGAGCAAAGGAGAATTTACCTCTGTAGCTCAGGCAAATGGAGGCACTATGAACATGGTCAACTGGGACGGCAAGGACAAAGACCTTCTTGCGCTGATAAAGTACATAGCTGATGAGGACAAGATGGAGAAAATTCTTGAAAATCCATCTGTGATTAAAACACCAGTTGTAAGAAATGGCAGGCAGTCTACTCTTGGGTATCAGCCGGAAGTATGGAAAGAGTGGAAGTGATATAAAAT
>CAVFAM010000112.1:0-7466 GCA_963620375.1 Bacteroidaceae bacterium | reverse complement strand
TATCATCCTTTCTGTGATAGGGTGGCACACACAACAAACAATACAAGAACAATTGTTCATATAAAAACTATATGGAAGTAATTCTTATATGTCAATACAAAATAAACAGAGCATGGAGGTGAGTAGATGTGGATATTAGCAGTAGCACTGATAATCATTGAAGGAATACTTATTTTCAAATGGAAAGTGTTTGCAACAACACTTATTTACTACATGGAGATAAAGGGGTATAAACAGCCAAATAAAACAGAGGTGGATATTTATACCCAAACAGTCGTAGACAAAATGATTAAAGATTTATTTGATTTGAGATAAACTCAGCCATTAAGAAAAATTTTCAGTGAGGAGGGATATATATGCCAAAAGTAAGAGGTTTTACCAACAATCAGAAAATCAACCAGCAACAGGATATGTTGGTTGAAGAGCTTGATGTATTGCTGTGTCGCAATCACCTAAGCAAAAAAGATATTGCTGAATTTGTAGATATAACACCGGCAGCAATATCCTATCAGTTCAGGTCAAAGAGTATCAGTATGCCTGTCCTGATGGCTATTGTGACTCTGACCAATGCAGACGGCGAGCTGGTGAAGAAAATGTTATCAATTAAAGGAGTGAGAGGTAGAACATGACGAGGACAAGCCTAATCGTTGAAAGGAACAAGCGGAGACAGGAAATCCGCGACAATATCAAATTCACAATATTTGTATTCATTTTAGTATTAGCTGGCATCATCCCATTTTCTTTGAAAATGGAGCAGATGTGTAGTGCAGAGGATGTGGAGACAAATCAGCCGGAATATATCAGGGTGATATCTACGGATGATGAGAGAGGAGCTGGAGACAGTTGGTAGGCAGGACAACACATATACTGAGGCAGTCAGACAGGGAGTATCTGGCAGAAATGGCACAGAAGCGCAGGAAGCAGTCACAGGAGAGTGATTTTCAGAGGGTGTTGGATGCAGAAATAGCAAAGCTTCAGGGAAAGGCGAAAAATGGAAAATGAAATAACTGCAAAAGACTACCTCAAGCAGTTGAGGCAGTTAGATTGTGACATCACAATTCAGATGCTTGACCTCAAGAAAACAGAAGAGCGTATCTCATCACTTGGAGCACCTCAGACTGAAAAGGTCAATACCTCTGGCACTTCCGACAAGACAGCAGATTTAGGCGTGCAGTTGGCAGAGCTACAGCAGGAGGCAGCCAAGAAGTGTGAAGAGTGGGCAAAGCTTAAGGTAGAGACTCTTAAGGTATTAAATTGCATGTCTGGGAAGAAAGGCAAAAAATATCAGCAAGTATTGAGCCTGTATTATCTCCAGAATATGACTCTCTCAAAGACCGCTCGGATTATGAGGATTTCATATCAGTGGGCAAGCAGTCTTAGAGATGAAGCTGTAGCGGAGTTTGACAGATTAAGACATGAGTTAGGTTTATGCGGAGTATCCTCCGACGAACATATATCACATGATACCCAGTAACCGGTTTTACCCCTGTCAGCGAATACTGGCAGAGGAGAAAGGAGCGCAGCTCTCATGGTTCCACAGTGTTCCACTTGAATACAAATAGCTCTCAACAAGCAATCTTCCTAGTGTACCCCTTTTCAGTTCATACAGACAGAGTGGAACACTGTGGAGCCATGATATACATATGGATATATGGAATGAATTTTATGATACATATTTACCTTTGAGAGGTGAATATAACCTCCTCATGCACTCTCATAGGGGCTTAAAGGATGGAGCCTGGATAAAGATTTACCAGAATGACAAGCTAATCATCAAGCGTTCATGTGATGAGACAGAGGATATAGAGGCTCTTGTGCAAGGCACAATCAGTGAGCTGAAGTATTGGGAAAAAAGACAAAAAGAAAGGGCATAAAGAATGGGTGATAACAAAAAGGACTCTTTCGTGCTCTACACCAAATACCTCAACCAGGTAGAAAAACTGGATGTGGAGCAACGAGGCATTCTTTTTACAGCTATCCTGCGTTACGCTGCTGGGGAATCCATACCGGATATGGATTCTGTCACAGAAATGCTGTGGAGCATTATAGAAGACCAACTACAGATTGATTTTGAAAAATACCAAAAGACCTGCAATGCCAGAAAAGAAGCTGGCTCTCGTGGTGGCAAGGCAAGAAGCAAGCAAAAAGAAGCAAATCAAGCAAATGCTAATTTTGCTAAGCAAAGTCAAGCAAATCAAGCTGATAGTGATAATGAATGTGATAATGATAGTGATAATAAAAAAACTATGTGCAAAGCTGACGCTGATGCACTGTTTGAGAGATTGTGGACGCTGTACCCGAATAAACGTGGCAAAGGACAAATCTCAGACGCCAATAAGAGGCATTTACTTGATATCGGGTTCGATAGGATGGCAAGAGCTATCGACCGTTACAAGGCGGACTTGGCACTGGATGATTGGAGAAAGCCACAGAATGGCAGCACATTTTTTCACAAGGGTTATATCGACTATCTGGATGAAAACTACACTCCACCAGACCCCAGAAGCAGGACAGCAGGGAAGAGTGCGAAAACTAATAAATTTAATAATTTCAGCCAGCGGAATTATGACTATACAGAGCTGGAGAGGCAGTTGTTAAACTCGAACTAGACAGGGCAATTTTGCGCTGTTTGGAAATAAAAGAAAGTGAGGACTACACATGAAAGTGAAACTACAGGACATGGTTGGTGGTGCTTTGCAGGAAAAATTCAGCAGGGCATTTGAAAACGTGGTTGAGAATCTACAGGACCCCAACACGTCATTCAAGAACAAGAGGCAGATTACCATCACCATGAAATTCACCCAGAATGAGGACAGGGATGATGTCTCAGTGGAGGTATCTGTTGCGGAGAAGCTTGCACCACAGGCACCAATGAGTACATCTTTTGCCATTGGTACAGACTTAAGGACTGGGGAGACCTATGCACAGGAGTATGGCAAGCAGATTAGAGGTCAGATGAATCTGGATGATTACCAGACAGAACAGGTTGTTGATGGCAAGGTGGTTGATACTGACACTGGAGAAATCAAAGAGGATAACACAGTTGTAGATTTTAGAAAGGCTGCTAACTAGCAGAGTAGGTGAAAATTATGATTAAAGAGGCATTAAAATACATAGTTGGTCTGGGAGAAGCAAACGTACATGATGTACAACTTCCAGATGGTGGCATAGAGACATATTCAGACAAGCAGCTCTACAGACTGGAGAAGCACATTGACATGGCAGAAGAACCTATCCACATGAGCACACTTACAAGCCTTGTGGATTATATCAAAGGTGACATTGATACATTCCCTGGCAAGATGATTATTCAGGTTGAAAGTCCAGTGGCTGTAAGGCTTTTTTCACAGTTAAATGACCAGAGAAACAGAGAAGAGCTTGTAACTATAACTGCTCGTGTTCCGGAGTTTAGCTTCGGCAGTTTTATGTCACAGGATAAATTCATCATTAACCTCCAGTCAAAGTTTATTGATGATCCTGAGTCAGACAGAGCACTTATCCTTAAATTTGCCGGCACTGTGGAGAACAGCACTCTTGCCGAGTATGGTGATGATGGTGTGACACAGAAGGCTACGATTAAGACCGGTATTGCATCCAAGGGTGATGCTATCGTACCAAATCCAGTGAGTCTCAGACCGTACCGAACATTCCTTGAAGTGGAGCAGCCTAAGTCTGAGTTTGTATTCCGTATGGAGCAGGACAAATATGATGGCATCAAGTGCGGTATCTTTGAAGCTGATGGTGGAGCCTGGAAGATAGAGGCAACAAAGAAAATAAAAGAGCATTTACAGTTTGAGCTTGCTGAGTTCAAGGATATCACAGTTATTTCATAGTGGATGTTGCAGGCGGTCTGGATGGGCTGCCTGCGGAAAGGATGATATGGGAAAATTTCTGGTAACAGCATTACTGCTTATTGTCGCTGTGTGGATTTGGAGGACTAAGTGATGGCTGCAATCAAAGTAAATGAACAGGGGAAAAAGCCGTGTTATTTCCAGCCAGAGGGATGGTGTACAAGGAAGTGCATACACTTTAGTACTTGTATTAGAAATCCACATAGGGCAGAAAAGACACAATAAAAGAATTTAACTAGAGGAGGGCTTTATGAATGTACCTAAAGAGATTGCTGAAAAAGCAAAAAGATATGAATCATTATGGAAAGAAACAAGTATTATCTTTAAGGAACTGAATGAATGGGCGACTGAGCATGGCTTTAATAACTACAAATGGGCGATTGAACATGGAGAGAATTACTATACAAGAGTAGATAATTTTGGTGTGGTTGCTGAACCAAAAGGTGAGGAAAGAGCATATGGTGCGTATTGTGACTTACTTATGGATGAAGAGGATTCAGGAGATGGATTTTATTATTTTCCAATAGAGGAAAGCTCGGAGTATATGAGAGTTGGGTATCGTATTGAAAAAATAAATTCTAATGCAAAAGCAATATTGGTTATGGATATGCCAGAATCGTGCAGTAAATGCAAATTTTTATATGAGTTTCAAGGTGTTAAGAAGTGTCATCTTATGAATGTACTCAATAATGGGGCATCAAGACTGTCGCAGAATACATTTACTTCAAAACGACATGAAAAGTGTCCACTTCGGGAGCTTTCAGAGAAAAATGAGCATCAGTCAACAGTAATTGAAGGAACAGTTGCAGGAGAAGAAGAAGGGGAAAAGCTCCCAGCACATTTAAAAATAACAAAGGTTAGACCGATAGCACACCATTATATACAAGATGGGACATATATCAAATATTCATGCCCTGTATGTGAGGCGCTGGGAAATAAACATCAAGTGTATCAAGGAGAAGAAAATTGTCCTCTTTGCAATGTGAATTTGGAGTGGGAAGATAACTAAATTTTATGGCAAATCAGATTTCAAAGGAAAAGTCAGAAAGAGAGGTATTTGCATGAAAAATACTAAGAATTTTAGGCCGTTGAATTGTGAAGGCTGTCAATGTGAAGATTGCTACGAGTGTTCTTCTGCGAATTGCGAGATATGCTATCGAGCAGAGTTTGCAAACGAAGACGATGAGGATATGTATCATGCGACAGATGGCATCAAAAACTGCGATTTTGATTGAGAAGTGGTAAAAAATATATTTTAGAAAAGAAAGGAAGAATTTGAAATGTATGGATTTATAGAGGATGTCACAAATAACGATAATATTTCGTATTGCCCTAAATGTGGTAAGGAAATTAAGAACTTTTATAGTGACGGAACTGCCATTTGTAATGAGTGCAACTATCATTTTGGTGTTGTGGAGTGTGAGGATTAGATTTAATGGAGAAGTAAGTTAAACTGAACCTTAGCGGAGAAAAGATTATTTTTAAATATCTTATAATAGTACATTGATAATTGAATATTGTGGTTCTTGGTGATAAAATAGAAAAAAATCATACAAAAGAGGGGTATTATGTATACAAGCATTGTTGGTTCATTTTTAGGTAGTATTCAGGCACTCAGGGTTTATGTAGAAAGTGTTGAAAACAAAAATAATGACATGATAATAGATGATGGTGTCTCTTTTACAGCTGGGTTAATGTATATCACTAAGATGTTAAAAGTAAAAAATATAAACTTTGATGATTTAGATTTACCTGATGGTTTACCGCAAGATGTAATTAATGATATAAAGAACTGTATAGAAAGCTTAGAGCAAGTGCTTGAGATAGGGGAAGACGGGGAAGGTGGAAGATATAGAAATGTACCTAAAATCGTAAAAGAGTCATATAGAAACATTGATGCAATGAGAAGACAAAATGAGATTCTATATAGCGGAACACTTATGTTATTAGTAACATATTTTGAAAATACCATTTCAAAAATTTTTAGGAAAGATTTTCAAAGACATCCAGAAAGAATGTCTTTAGACAAGAAAGTGGTATCGTATAAAATTTTGGAAATGTCAGATAGCATAAAGGATGTTAAAAACCATTTGATTGATGATGAAGTTGCGTCAATGATGTATAAGTCAGTAGGAGAATGGATAGAATATTTAAAAAAGAATCTAAAGTTGAAGCTGGAATATGTTATAGGAGCTCTTCCTCAATTGACGGAGATTATTGCAAGAAGAAATTTGATTGTTCATAATGAAGGAGTAGTTAATACAATCTATTTAAATCTTGTTGATGAAAAATATACTTCAGAACTTAATGTTGGCGATGTACTTGGAGTTGACCGACAATATATAAGTGACGCAATTGATTTGATTGAAAACATTGGGATGTCTATTGTAATAGAAATGTGGATTAACGAATGCGCTAAGGACTCAACTGAGGTCGCTAAGATAGTTGCTGTAATTTATGATGAATACCTAATATTTGAAAAATGGGAAACTGCAAAAATTCTTTATGGAATATGTTTGAATTGTAAAAAGTTGCAGACCTCAAATGAACTTTTGTGCAAAATTAATATGTGGCAATGCTATAAGTGGCAAGGTGAAATGGAAAAGGTTAAATCTGAGATTGAAAGTCTTGATGTTTCAGCATGTAAGTCTGTGTACAAATTGGGAGTTTTAGCATTGCTTGATAAGTATGATGAATTTTTCGATTTTTTCGACAATCAGGATGATATAGGTGAAAAGGAGTTGGAAGAATGGCCATTATTTAGGCAAGTTCGTGAGACTAAGTATTACATTCAAAAGTATAAAAATACAGATGAATACAAAGAGGACCACTAATGATAAATTAGCGGTCCTCTTTATTTATGGGAAAGGAGACGTTATGTTTAAAAAATATTACAGATGTAGATTATGTGGGAAAATTGTTAAAAAAAAATTAAGAATAGAAACATATGAGAGCATTGATATAAAAATTTTGAACGACAGTGGATTTATCAGAAATGAAATCCATTTTTGTGATGACAAAAATATAGGTATACTAGAGTTTTTAGGTGTAAAAATGGAAAACAATATCTAGATTATAAAGGCTGGTAAAAAAGATTAATGCTACACCATAAATGAAAAATAAATATATATGTTAATGAAAAGAGAGGCTGATGTCTCTCTTTTTTTATTACAGAATCAAGGTAGGGGAGAAATAAAATTTTATATTTAGTATTATACAGGAAAAGGCAGGTGAGAGAATGAAAAATTAGAAAAAAAGAGAGGTGTTAACCTCTCTTAATCAGTTACTTTTTCGCCATTAGGGAGCAAAAATGAACTTTCGTATTTGCATCCTGCAGCTTTAGCAATATCTTTTAATTCCGCAGGGGTAAAACCTTCACGTTTTAATTTTTGACTGAAAGCCTGGGGACTTGAGCCATATAAGCGAGCAAGCTCAGAAACGCTTATCCCTAATTTTACACATAGAATTTTTACTTGTTCTGATGTAGCCATGAAATTACCTCCAGAATTTAATTCCGAATATCGGACATATCAAGAGTGATTTTTTGTTTATCGTCAATTTCAAATACGAGCGAACAATCGAGAAAGCTGGATATTTTTATTAAGTCCTCAGAAG
>CAVFAM010000111.1:0-4570 GCA_963620375.1 Bacteroidaceae bacterium | reverse complement strand
CACCTAACTAATGTACGATAGTTAGCATAAACTAACAGGAGGTTACATACATGAAGAAAAATCCACTACGAATCCTATGGTTAGTCCTGGGATTTGCAGCGATAGGACTAGGTGCTGTTGGCGTGGTATTACCAGTATTGCCAACAACCCCTTTTCTGCTATTAGCATCATTTTGCCTTGCCAAAGGCTCGGAAAAGTTTCATACTTGGTTTACAGGCACCAGGCTATACAAGAACCACCTGGATGAGTTCGTCCAGAACCGTAGTATGACATTAAAGACCAAGCTTAGCATACTTCTTCCAGCGTCGGCTATGCTCCTTTTGGCACTTGCTGCGATGCCTAATAAGTACGGCAGGGCTTTTATAGTTTTTCTTATAATTTTTAAATATGTCTATTTTTTCACGAGAATAAAGACAATTCCGGTTGAAAAATAGCACAGGAGGAAAAATGAAATACATGACTTTCAACTCTTCATGTTCATATGCAGGAATTGCAAACATGCTGGAGCAATATGGAATTGACACAAATGACAGATTAATAGCAGAGACAATCAGGCTTCCTTACTTGTTCGCATATGAGGATGGCGCATATTTAGCGGGAGCTATGCTTCAATCAGCAGAATGGTTTGATTTGTATCTGAATCCCATAGGCTACAGAATGGTTGAAAGACGGATTTCATCCACCCAAGCGGCCGACTATCTGCGGACACAAAAGACAGCAATGCTTGGAATTAAAATGGAAAATGGTGGAAAACATGCAGTGGTTTACAAGGGCGAGGAAGCAGGCAAGCTGGTTTTCATAAATAATAAATGGGAGAAAGAAGCTGTCCCTGAATTGATAAGCCTTACAGCTGCTGAGCTAATTCAAAAAACTGACCCTGTCGTAGTTATTGCATGCCTTGAAGAAGTGCAGCCAAAAGAAATCGATTTGACAGATAAACTAAAGAATTCGATTAGGGTATTGCGTGGGAACGAAGCTGAGATTATCAGTCTGTGCAATGAAGAGCACACTGTTGAATATATAGGCTCAAGCTTAAACACCCTGTTCAGACCTCTTTTTCTGGATGGAATTACTATGCTGCACCTGATAGGTGAGACAAGTTTGGCTGACAGGCTGCAGGGGCTTCAAAGTGAACTGTTAGGAGTTCTTAAGATGGATGGCAAAAAGGAAATTTATCTGAGGGAATACCTTTCTTTAGAACAGTTAGGCTGTGCTGTGGATGAGTATATCAGCTTGATAGCAAAACAAATTGCATAAAATCCTCTTGACAAGGCGGTTAGTCTATGCTAACTTATCAATAGGTTAGTTAAAACTAACTGAGTGTAAA
Organism: Bacteroidaceae bacterium; assembly: GCA_963620375.1. GTDB lineage: Bacteria > Bacillota > Clostridia > Lachnospirales > Lachnospiraceae > Roseburia. Next base: position 3,243 of record CAVFAM010000111.1, on the reverse strand, counting down.
TCATAAAAGACTCCTTTGACAACTGCTGGTGGGATTAGCCTCCCACTTGTCGAAGGACGAATTGGAAAGGAAGAGGAAAAGATGTATTTAGAAATCGAAAAGGTATATGGTAGAGAGATATTAGATTCCAGAGGAAATCCAACTGTTGAGGCAGAGGTCACATTGATTGATGGCACTGTCGGCAGGGGAACAGCACCATCCGGAGCATCAACTGGTGAGTTTGAGGCATTGGAGTTAAGAGATGGTGATAAATCAAGGTACCTTGGAAAAGGAACTACTAAGGCAGTAAATAATATCAATACTATAATTGCAGATACGCTTGTCGGCATGGATGCATCTGACATTTATGCAGTTGACGCAGCTATGATTGAGGCTGATGGAACAAAGGACAAGTCCAAGCTTGGAGCAAATGCAATCCTTGCAGTTTCGATTGCAACAGCAAGAGCAGCAGCCACAGCTCTTGACATTCCTCTTTACAGATTTCTTGGAGGTATTCAGGGAACCAAGCTGCCTGTTCCAATGATGAACATTTTAAATGGTGGAGCTCATGCAGATTCTGCCGTTGATACACAGGAATTTATGATTATGCCTGTCGGCGCACCAAGCTTCAAAGAGGCTCTCAGATGGTGTGCAGAGGTTTTCCATTCCTTAAAGGCTCTTATCAAAGAGATGGGAGATGTGACTGCTGTTGGTGACGAGGGCGGTTTTGCTCCAAACAAGCTCACATCTGATGAGGAGGCAATCGAGAAGATTCTGGAGGCAATCAAGGCTGCTGGTTTTGAGCCGGGAAAAGACTTTATGATTGCCATGGACGCAGCTTCTTCAGAGTGGAAATCGGAAAAAGGCATTGGTTACTATAAACAGCCTAAGTCAGGCAAGGAGTATACATCAGAGGAGCTTATCGCCCACTGGGAGAGCCTTGTAGACAAGTACCCTATCATCTCGATTGAGGATGGTCTGGATGAAGAGGACTGGGAAGGCTGGAAGCTGATGACAGAGAGAATTGGTCATAAGGTTCAGCTTGTAGGTGATGATTTATTTGTTACAAATACAGAGAGACTGTCTAAGGGAATTGCTTTAGGCGCTGCCAATTCAATCCTGATTAAGCTTAACCAGATTGGTTCTGTTTCTGAGACCCTTGAGGCAATCAAGATGGCTCACAAGGCTGGATATACAGCAATATCATCACACCGCTCAGGTGAGACTGCTGACACAACAATTGCAGATTTGGCGGTTGCCCTCAATACATGCCAGATTAAGACTGGCGCACCATCCCGTTCGGAGAGAGTTGCAAAATACAATCAGCTTCTTAGAATTGAGGAGGAGCTGGGTGCAGCAGCCTGCTATCCACAGATGGATGCGTTTAACGTAAGAAAATAAGAAGTATTTTACACCTATAGATATAAGGCTTCAGACTTTAGTGGTCTGGAGCCTTTTTTCCTATGTCTTATCCAACAAATCTTTTGCTGTGACAGGTGGTGAGTTTGGAATTGAGTCATCTCTTGTCGCACTGATTGCTTATGCGGCTGTCTCCATAATTATTTTAATCAGCTGGAAAAACACAAGGCATATGAATGACCATAAAGATGTGCTATAATTTCCATATGATTTAGTCAGGATATATCGTCCTGCAAATTTTATAAAGAAAGAAGACAGTAATATGAAAATAACAATTGCAAGACAGTGTGGCAGCGGCGGACATCAGGTCGCAGAGCTTCTGTCAGAAAAGCTTGGCCTGGAGATATTTGACAAGAAGAGATTTGTTGAGGAAGCAAAAAAGAAAAATGTATATGACGAGAATGCAAACTTTCTGAATGAGAAACCGATTGACAGCTTTCTCTACAGCATAGCAATGAGCTATGGCACCAGAAATCCCAGAGACAGGTACATTGATTTTGTGAGAGAAATTACTGAGGAGGAGAACTGCATAATCATTGGCAGATGTGCAAACCGCATATACAAGGATGAAAAAGACTGTGTATCTGTATTTCTGCATGCAGATAAGGCGGTCAGGTGTAAGCGCCTGCAGGAGCGGAAGCAGATATCGGAGAAGGATGCCTTGAAGGAAATCGAAGAGGTGGACGGAAAACGCACTGCTTTTCAGGAGCAGTGTACATCTTCCCAGTGGGGTGATGGAAAGGAATATGACCTCTGCATTGACACCGGCAAAATCGGAATCGAGAATACTGTGGAGCTGATTTTGCAATACATTAGAAGCCTTGACTAATTTGGCGCAAAGGTATATACTGAGGAAAATTATTTGAAAATAAAAGGAGAGGAACATTGAGTAGTAGATAGTTTAATTTGGGAAAACACATAGTATTTAAGAACTGTATGGCAGAGAATACTGGCGGCAGGGCTTTTTGTTGCCATGCCTTAGTAAGATGCTGTCAGTGGCATGTTCTGTAGGTGTTACACAGATTAGATTATCGTAAGTTATGTTCCTTTTTATATTCATAAACATTTGCACTGCCATGCATCCAGATGGACTGCTGGTGGCAGATTGGTTTTATGATGCTAAAGTATGCAAGAAAAGCTGCTGGTAGCAGGTTTTCTGTATATTAAAATATAAAGGTTAACTACAAGAGTCTATTTTGTGTACACAAAGCAGGCTCTTTTTTTGTTGCCATGAAGCAAGAAAAGCTGTTAGTAGCAGGTTTTATAGTGGCGGGGCGGTTGGCTGCCACACATCAAAATGCCAGTATAGGTCTCGTTGCTATGTGTTAAAAAGACATCTGATTAACAGGCACAAGAAGCACAGGAGGTATGGCATATGTTACAAATAAAGAACTTAAAACTCACCCACAAAAAGGACTTAAGAACAATCCTTGATAATTTTAACATGGTATTAAATGATGGCGATAAAGCAGTAATAATCGGAGAGGAAGGAAACGGCAAGTCCACACTTATCAAGTGGATATACAATTCTGCCCTTATAGATGACTATATCGAAGCGGAGGGCGAGCGTATAACAGGAAACGAGAGGCTTGGCTATCTCCCACAGGAACTGCCAGCAGAAGAGAGACAGAAAACTGTATATGAATATTTCACTGAAAAAGAGCAGTTCTGGGATAAGACACCCAGGGATTTGGCACAGCTTGCAGCTAAGTTTGGCTTGCAGAGTGATTTTTTCTACAGTGACCAGGTAATAGGGAGCCTGTCAGGAGGGGAAAAGGTAAAGCTTCAGCTGATGAGGCTTCTGATAGAGGATGTGTCAGTCCTATTGCTTGATGAGCCGTCAAA
>CAVFAM010000110.1:0-4295 GCA_963620375.1 Bacteroidaceae bacterium | reverse complement strand
TCATGGGCAAGTGCTGGTGGTCTTGGATTTAGAGGTTCAAAGAAATCTACTCCATATGCTGCTCAGATGGCAGCAGAAACTGCTACAAAGGCAGCTTTAATCCATGGATTAAAGACAGTTGACGTATTCGTTAAGGGACCAGGATCAGGAAGAGAAGCAGCTATTCGTGCGCTTTCAGCATGCGGTCTTGAGGTTACTTCAATTAAGGATGTTACTCCAGTACCTCACAATGGATGTCGTCCACCAAAACGTAGAAGAGTCTAATTAGGAGGTATAGATTAAAAATGGCAGTTAATAAAGTACCTGTACTTAAAAGATGTAGATCACTTGGTTTAGAGCCAAGTTATTTAGGATATGATAAGAAGTCTAAGAGAAACTTAACAAGAGCAAACAGAAAGGTTTCTGAGTACGGACTTCAGTTAAGAGAAAAACAGAAAGCTAAATTCATCTATGGTGTATTAGAGAAGCCTTTCCGTAACTACTATGAGAAGGCTGATAAGATGAAGGGCTTAACTGGACCAAACTTAATGACAATGCTTGAGTCAAGACTTGACAACGTAGTATTCCGTCTTGGATTCGCTAGAACAAGAAAAGAAGCAAGACAGATCGTTGATCACAAGTTCGTTTTAGTAAACGGCAAGCAGGTTAACGTTCCTTCATACCTTGTAAAGGCTGGAGACGTTATCGAAATCAAAGAGAGCAAAAAAGGACTTCAGAGAATGAAGGATATCGTTGAGGTAGCTGGCGGAAGACTTGTTCCTGAATGGTTAGATGTAGACGCTGAGAAATTACAGGGAACTGTAAAAGAACTCCCTACACGTGAGCAGATTGATGTTCCTGTAGATGAGATGCTTATCGTCGAGTTATATTCTAAGTAAAATTAAATTGGTTTGCCGGGGATTTTTTTCCCGGCTTATCCACTCTTGTATGGTATTTGTATCATACGACATATACAAAACAACAACGATACCCGAGAAGGAGGGAATTTGTAGTGTTCGATTTTGAAAAACCAAAAATTGAAATCGCAGAAATTTCAGAAGACAAGACATATGGCAGATTTGTTGTAGAGCCTTTAGAGAGAGGTTATGGAACAACACTTGGTAATTCACTTAGAAGAATTATGCTTTCTTCATTACCAGGAGCTGCAGTCAGCCAGGTTAAGATAGATGGTGTATTACACGAGTTCAGCTCAATTCCAGGTGTAAAGGAAGACGTTGCTGAAATCATCATGAACATCAAGAATCTTGCAATCCGCAACAATAGTTCTACAAACGAGCCAAAGGTTGCTTATATTGAATTCGAAGGTGAAGGCGTTGTTACAGCAGCTGATATCCAGATCGACTCTGATATCGAAATTATGAATCCTGAGTTAGAGATTGCACACTTAAATGGTGGAGCAGACTCAAAGCTTTACATGGAGCTTACAATTACAAAGGGTAGAGGATATGTAGGAGCAGACAAGAATAAGAGCGAGGATACTCCAATCGGTGTTATCGCTGTTGATTCTATCTACACACCAGTTGAGCGTGTAAACCTTACAGTTGAGAACACCCGTGTAGGTCAGGTTACAGATTACGATAAGCTTACATTAGATGTATTTACTAATGGAACACTTGAGCCAGACGAGGCAGTCAGCCTTGCAGCTAAGGTATTAAGCGAGCACTTAAACCTCTTCATAGATCTTTCAGATGCTGCTCAGCAGGCTGAAGTTATGATTGAGAAGGGTGATGACGCACAGGAGAAGGTTCTTGAGATGAATATCGACGAGCTTGAGCTTTCTGTTCGTTCATACAACTGCTTAAAGAGAGCTGGAATCAATACTGTTGCAGAGCTTATCAATAGAACTCCAGACGATATGATGAAGGTTCGTAACCTTGGACGTAAGTCTTTGGAAGAAGTATTAGCAAAGTTAAAAGAATTAGGTTTACAGTTAAACCAGAGCGAGGAGTAATCTGAGACTCAAATATACATTACAAATGTAGGCTTCAGGCTATTGTGTGCCAGCAGAAGATATTCTATCAGATTTTGCAGACACATGATGCAGGAAGATACAGATATATACTCATAAGGCAGAGTCAGTAAGACCAAAGAGCGTGATTGTGTCTGACACATGAGTGGCAACTGGCAGGATTCCTGCCACAACAAGATACGATGTCTGGTAAGTAAGACCGAAGCGCATAACCGGATGTCCCACAAATGGAGGAAAATAAAATGGCAAAGTATCGTAAATTAAGCAGAACAGCTAGTCAGAGAAAGGCTTTATTAAGAGGCCAGGTAACACAGCTTCTTGCAACAGGCAAGATTGTTACAACAGAGGCTAAGGCAAAGGAAGTTCGTAAGATTGCTGAGGGACTTATCGCATTAGCAGTTAAAGAGAAGGATAACTTCGAGGAAGTAACAGTAACAGCTAAGGTTGCCCGCAAAGACAAAGATGGCAAGAGAGTTAAAGAAGTTGTAGACGGAAAGAAAGTTACAGTTTACGACGAAGTTGAGAAGACAATCAAGAAGGACTCTGCTTCACGTCTTCACGCTAGAAGACAGATGCTCAAGGTTCTTTACAAGGTTGACGGAAAAGACATCACAAACAAGATGTTCGATGAAATCGCTCCTAAGTATGCAGATCGTAACGGTGGATACACAAGAATCGTTAAGATTGGACAGCGTAAGGGTGATGGAGCTCTTGAGGTAGTTCTTGAGTTAGTTTAATTCAATACTTAAATAAAAAGCTGACAGCGTTTGCTGTCAGCTTTTTTGGTTTACTGGTTGTTCTTCTGGTTCTCCTGATACTTGTGAACATAATTCTTAATACGGTCATAAGGATTAAGAAGATCACTGATAGAAGAATCATGGTTTAAAGTATCAATTAAGTAAGCGATATACTTACTCATATCACAGCTGATATAATACTCTCTTGATAAAAGCTCAGGGCTCTGATAAATCAGGTTAGTTGTCACTACTCTGTAGATAAGTCCCTCTTCGTATGCCTTATCGAAAGAAGCAAGTCCGTTTGTAAACAAACCAAAAGTAGAAACGACGAAAATACGGTTTGCATGGCGCTTCTTTAACTCACGGGCTGTATCAATCATTGACTCACCAGATGAAATCATGTCATCGATGATAAGCACGTCCTTGCCCTCTACGTTTGAACCAAGGAACTCATGTGCAACGATTGGGTTGCGTCCGTTCTCGATTTTGCTGTAATCACGGCGCTTGTAGAACATACCCATGTCAATACCCAGCACGTTTGCAAGGTAGATAGCTCTGTTTGTAGCACCCTCATCAGGAGAGATAATCATAAGGTGATCTGAATCGATAGTCAAATCTGGTACATTCTTTAAGATACCCTTGATAAACTGATAAGAAGGCATTACGTTTTCAAATCCGTTGAGCGGAATAGCATTTACAACACGAGGGTCATGAGCATCGAATGTGATGATGTTATCTACACCCATGCTGATGAGCTCCTGAAGAGCTAATGGACAATCCAGGGACTCACGTCCTGTACGTCTGTGCTGACGGCTTTCATATAAGAATGGAAGAATTACTGTAATTCTACGAGCCTTACCACCTACAGCAGCGATAACACGCTTTAAGTCTGCGTAGTGGTCATCTGGTGACATATGGTTTTCCTGACCGCATACTGAGTATGTGAGGCTGTGGTTTGTAACATCTACCATGATATAGAGGTCATATCCTCTGACTGACTGATTAATAACACATTTGGCTTCACCTGAACCAAATCTTGGAGTATAAGGTCTGATGATATAGCTGTCTTTGTAATACTCCTTGAATGCAATGTCATTGTGGTGCTGATGCTCGCGGTGCTCTCTCCAGCCCTTGAGATAGTAATCTACTTTCTCGGCAAGCCCTATGCAGCTGTCTGTAGCTACAAGTCCAAGGGTACCTGTTGGCATGGTTTCCAAAATTCTTTCGTCGTTTGGCATTTTCTTAATTCCTCCATAAATATGTGAACACAAAATATATACATAAAACCTGCCACTGGCAGCTTTTACTGCATGCTTAGGTATTTAAAAAGCGTTATAACATATGACGCTTCTTAATACGAATGTCATCACCAAAGAGCTTGATGATAGAATAGTTGCTTGAAATGCGGGATAATGTTCGCTCCGAATAAGCATCTACAACCTGACTAAGCTCAAGATTGGTTGAGATGATTGTGGATTTCTGTCGGAGAATCCTCTCATTTATGCATAAAAATAGCTGTGACGTAGTAAATGAATTGGAAAGCTCGGTTCCCAAATCATCAATTATGAGTAAATCACAGTCAAAAATGT
>CAVFAM010000109.1:0-3271 GCA_963620375.1 Bacteroidaceae bacterium | reverse complement strand
GTTGGAGTAGTGAATATCAAATATAATTCATTACCCCAACATTTATTTTAGAACCCTTTTTAATTGCAATGCATCCAGAGAAGCTGCCTGTGGCAGGTTCGGGTGGTGAGAAAAAGGGAGAAGAAAATATGCAAAGTGTACAGATTGCAGCAAGCGAAATATGGGTAACTCTTATATTTTGCGTGATAATGTTTTTATTTAAGAGTGAGCTTAAGCAGAAAAAGGTCACAAAGCTTCTTATGATAGTGTGTATTACACGACTGGTAAGTGATGCTGTATCATGGGCTTTTGATGGACTGCCGGGGGTCTTTTGGGGAATTGTAACCAGATGCAGCAACTATATCACATTTGTCGCAAATGACATGGTGTCGCTGGTTTTTTCAGTATTTCTATGGAATCTGGTCAGGGACAGGGATGAGAAGCCGGGCATTGTGCTAAGGGCTTATTGGCTTGTAGAGGGGATAACAATAGCTGCACTTACCCTGAATTTGCATTTTGGATGGTTCTACTCATTTGACAGCAGCAATCTGTACAGCAGGGGAAAATACTATCATCTGACACATATTGCCCCTATAGCGGCACTGCTTATTGTAGTCTGGATGCTGATTAAGTATCATCATAAATTCAGCAGGAACCTTAAGTTTCTGGGATGGTCTTATTTCGCCCTGATGGCAGGAGCAACCATATATGAATACATGAATTTTGGCTTGTCTCTCCAGACCTATGCCCAGACTTTCTCAGCTCTGGTGGCGTTTTTTGTAGGTGAGATAGAGATACGAGAGAATCTGATTGCAACCCATACCAGACTGGAACAGACTAATGCAGAGCTGAAAGAAGAGGAGAAAAAGGCAGAGGCAGCCTTGGAAGCCGCGCTGGAAAAGGATAAGGAACTTAGTGAGCAGCAGGAGCAGCTTTCGATTGCCCTTGCAGCAGCCCAGCAGGCAAATAGAGCCAAGACTATGTTCTTAAACAGTATGTCACATGACATCAGGACTCCTATGAACGCAATTATCGGATTTACTGCACTTGCCCAGACGCATATTGATAGTGCAGACCGGGTGCAGGATTATCTGACCAAAATCAATACCTCAAGCACGCATCTGCTTAGCCTGATAAACGACATACTGGATATGAGCCGTATCGAGAGTGGAAGCGTGAAGCTGGACGAGAAGCCAGTGCATATACCAGACCTGCTTCACGACCTGAGAAATATGATACAGGGTATGATTAACGCCAAGTAGCTAAACCTGTATATAGACACGCAGGATGTGAAAAACGAAGATGTGATAACAGATAAGCTGAGACTAAATCAGGTGCTAATCAATATTGTGGGTAATGCCATTAAGTTTACGCCTGTTGGCGGTGACATAATCATCCGCCTTGTGGAAAAACCATGCCAGACAAAAGGCTATACAAACTATGAATTTTCAATCAGGGATACTGGCATTGGCATGTCATCTGAGTTTTTAGGTCATGTGTTTGATACCTTTGCCAGAGAGCAGTCCTCTACTGTAAGCGGTATTCAGGGAACCGGTCTGGGCATGGCGATTACAAAAAATATTGTTGACATGATGGGCGGTACGATTGAAGTAGAAAGTGAAGAGGGAAAAGGCTCTAAGTTTACCGTTGCGCTTACAGTCCGTCTTGCAAAACAGACAGTCCGGTATGAGCCTATTGCCGAGCTGCAGGGAGCCAAGGCGCTTGTGGTAGATGATGATATTGATACCTGCCGCAGCGTCTGCAAGATGCTCAGAAGCATAGATATGCAGCCTGAATGGACGGTGACAGGCAGGGAAGCGGTTCTCCGTGCCCAGGATGCAGCAGAGCTAAACAATGAATATAGGGTCTATATCGTGGATTATCTGATACCGGACATGAACGGAATCGAAATCATTCGCAGAATACGAAAGGTAATCAAAGACGATGTGCCTATTATTGTATTGACGGCATATGACTGGAGTGCTTTTGAAAACGAAGCAAGAGAAGCGGGAGCGACTGCCTTTGTAGCAAAACCTATCTTTATGTCAGAGTTAAGGAGCGTATTGACAAAGCCTGTTCAGAAGGAAAAACTGGACGATGAGCCTATAGAGGATTTATATGACTATAGCGGTAAGAGGTTCCTGCTAGTAGAGGACAATGCCCTGAACAGGGAGATTGCAGCAGAGCTTTTGAAAGAAAGAGGTATTGAGGTGGACTGCGCAGAGGACGGAATCGAAGCAGTCAATATCATGAATGAAGCACCAGAGGATAAATATGATTTGGTGCTGATGGATGTCCAGATGCCTAGGATGGACGGTTATACGGCAACGAGAGAGATTCGTACACTGCCTAATAACAGGAAAGCCAATATACCGATTATTGCCATGACAGCCAACGCATTTGAAGAGGACAGGCGAAAGGCTTTTGAATGTGGCATGAATGGGCATATTGTGAAGCCTATTGATATGAAAACGATAGAGAAGGAACTGGGGAAGATATTTAAGGAGACGGGGAAGCAGGAGCTTCTTATATCAGACAACCGGTAAAAGGATTGAGGTAACAATGGCTTTTGATTTTAAGAAAGAATACAAAGAATTTTATATGCCTAAAAACAAACCGGAGATTGTAACTGTTCCTAAGGCAAATTATATTGCAGTAAGAGGAAAGGGCAATCCAAACGAAGAAGGTGGGGCATATCAGCAGGCAATTGGTGTACTATACGCCGTTGCATATACACTCAAAATGAGTTATAAAACGGATTATAAAATAGAAGGATTTTTCGAATATGTAGTTCCACCACTTGAGGGATTCTGGTGGCAGGACAATATGGAAGGGATAGATTATAGGGATAAAGATTCATTTAATTGGATTTCAGTTATCCGTCTGCCAGATTTTATAACTCAGAAAGACTTTGAATGGGCAGTTGAAACAGCAGCTAAAAAGAAAAAGCTGGATTGCTCATCCGCAGAGTTTATGACTATTGATGAGGGCTTGTGCGTTCAAATAATGCATTTGGGTTCATTTGATGAGGAACCGACAACTGTCGCTTTAATGGATGACTATTTGGAGCAGAATGGATATATTAATGATATGAATATGGAACGACTGCACCATGAAATATATCTGTCGGATGCGAGAAAGGTTGCTCCTGAAAAATGGAAAACTGTTATTAGGCATCCGATAAAAAAGATTTAAGTACATCGGAATTTATAAAGTATTGAGGTAAATAAAAGACATGCTGAATGAAGAACCATATCTGACTATTCACAGGCTTGCCGGAGATGGTCAGGTG
>CAVFAM010000108.1:0-5153 GCA_963620375.1 Bacteroidaceae bacterium | reverse complement strand
ACCGATATGTTACCGCCCATCAGCTCTACAAGCTGCTTTGAGATATTAAGTCCAAGTCCTGTGCCGCCGTATTTTCTTGAAACGGAAGCATCTACCTGCGAAAAGCTCTTAAAGAGCTTGTCTGTGTCAGCCTTGTCAATGCCTATTCCTGTATCAACCACCATGAAAAAGAGCTCCATGCGGTTCTTCTCCTGGGCAGTCTTTAAGACCTCCAGAGATACCTTGCCAACATGGGTAAACTTACAGGCATTGGATAAAAGGTTATTTAGTATCTGACCGATTCTAAGCTCGTCTCCTATGATTCTCTCCGGTATATCCGGTGAAACCGTGACGAAAAACCTGAGTCCCTTTTCTGTGATTTTAGGCATATGGGTCGACCTGACATAGTCAATCATGCTCCTGAACTCAAACTCTCTGTTTTCCAGTACAAACTTGCCTGCATCCAGCTTTGAGAAATCCAATATGCTGTTAATCAGATTATTCATCTCATTACAGCCGTGCTCTATCATATGAAGTATCTTTAAATTATCAGGCTCTTTCTCCCTCTCAAGAAGAATTCTGGTATTGCCCAATATGCCATTTACCGGTGTGCGGAGCTCATGTGTGACATTTGCCACAAACTCTGATTTGACCTTGGCATTTGCCTCAGCCTCTTCCTTGACATTCTCAATAGTCCTCTCAAGAGAATATTTACCTGAAATATTTCTGACCATTATTATAAACGGGCTTCTATCGTCATCGACAGTGATTGCCTTTACACTTGCCCTGAAGCAGGTGTAATTCTTTCTGTACACCATCATCTCACGCTCTACCCCATCGTAAATCAGTTCATCTGCCAGTCCTGATTCTGAGGTGGATGTGTTGAACGGGAAGATTGCAAATAAGTCAACTCCCCTTAATCTGTTGTCATAACCAAGCTCAGCCTCTGCATTTTTATTTGCAAAGATAACCTTACAGCTCTTGTCATGCACTATATATACCTCAAGCGCATTGTCAAACACAAATTCAAATAATTCAAATTTATCCATACTTCCCCGCTATTCCTCGTAAACTATTTCTGCACTCCCTCGATATACTCCTTCGGTACATCATTTACATCAGGCTCTATGCGGGCAATGTCCTCCCACCCGATAGCAAATGTAGCTCCATAGGGTCTGTTTTCTTCCAGCAAAAAGCAGTTGTCATTTTCTATTATCTCAGTGATTTTCCCCTTATACTGATGCCCTCTGGTATCTACTATAACTGAAATATCGCTGCCTGTTCTCTTATAAAAATCCATAAAATGTGTCTTATCCATATAGCCCCCACATATAGTATTGCATAAATACACTTATACAAATTATACCATATTATGTCACTACCGCAATGTATTTCGAGTATTTTCTACAAACTTAATCACTTTTTCGGCATCCTTGCCCCTTATTGTCCTGTCTGTATACTCCACTCCCGAGCTTACATCCACCACATCCGGGTCAAGCTTTTGGATGGCAGAGCCTACATTTATGGGGTTAAGTCCACCTGCCAGGACAAAGTCCTTGGTACCAAAGTCCTCGTTAAGCATTATGTCCCAGTCAAAGGTCTCACCGCTTCCTGCATTTGCGGCATCCATCACAATGGCAGATATTCTGTCATTTTTTATAAGCTTTTCTATCTCAGCCCTGCCTGCCTCTTCCTGATTGTCCTTGACATTTAAGGCTTTCCATATAGTAATCTTGCATTTTTCCTCTATATCCTCCGACAGCCTGCCGTGTACCTGCAGCACATCAAAGCCCGCCTCTTCTATTGCCCTTGCCTGCTCAAGGGTTGGCTCTACCACTACCGCCACTGCCTTGGTATTTTTGAGCTTGTTCTTAAGCCTTACCGCCCTGTCAAAGTCCACATTTCTCCTGCTCTTGTCAAAGAAAAGGACAAAGCCTGCATAATCCACACCCAGCTCGTTTAGCAGCTCAATCTCATCTTCTCTTGTAATTCCGCAAATCTTAATCTTCATAAATACCATTCTCCATAGCCAGCCAGACCGCCACCCGTCGAACATGCCACTGGCAGCCTTCCTGTATGTATTATAACGTCAATTAACCGCTGCCCATATAAGAGGCAGCGGTTCCTATGCTTTTACTCTATGCACTTGTTATATCATGGATTGTGTGAAGAATATCATTCATCTCATCCATGTTCTGCTTACATTCAAGCGATGTCTGCAAGCTGCTCTCGCTGCTCGCCGAAAGCTCCTCAGATGTAGCTGAGATAGCGGAAATGCTGTCAACCACATGACTGTTTGCCTCCACGCACAGCTGGATTTCATCTGTAATCTCTGTAATCTGGCTCGACAGCTCATTTGAAGAGGTATATATTGCCTTGAACTTCTCCCCGGTCTCTCCAATGAGTTCATTCTGCCTGTTTACAGTCTCAATGGTCTTTGTGATATTGTCGCTTGTCTTATTAATCGTGTTGAGCAGTACATTGATTGTGCTTCCAATTTCCTCTGCACTGTCCTTGGTCTGTTCAGAAAGCGAACGAATCTCATCTGCAACAACTGCAAAGCCCTTGCCTGCTTCACCAGCTCTTGCTGCCTCAATGCTTGCATTTAAGGCAAGCAGGTTAGTCTGTGAGGATATGCTGACGATTGTAGATAAGATATCCTTAACAGCCTCTGCATCGTGCTGTAATTCTCCTGTCAGTGCCACAGTCTCATTATTGATATCTGTAACGTCTGATGCCTGCTCCTCAAGATTGTCAACGTATGTATTTCCTTCGTTTACCTGCTGTATGGTCTCAGTAGATGCAGCTAACATCTGCTGTGTCTTTGCTGAGATATTTTCCAAAGACTCTGCCATTTCCTGGGTCATTGTAGTCTGGCTTGCAATGCTCTCTGCAACAGTTCTAACAGCCTCTGAAATCTGGGTGAAGGCATCAATAGTTCCGTCTAACTTGTGTGTGAGTCCCTCAGCTGTATCATAGGCTGTATCCATGTTTTCTGCCACACTGTCGCTGGTCTCCTGTATCTTGTTGGCAAGCCCCATCTGTGCCTCTGCCTTGTCAGTTATATCCTTTGTCAGCTCATCACTCTGCTTGGTCTGCATTTTGACAATTGTCACGCCTACACCAGCAAAGAATGCTGTAAATACAAGTCCCATAACTGCCTCTGATGTATCTACAGAAAGCATTCTCACCATGAATATCACATTTGCAACAATGGCTGCCACTGCAACAGTTACCATGGCTTTTATATCGTTATACATCATTACTACTAGGATAATTGGATATACCAGTGCATACATATATATGTTTGGTGTAAACAAAATCAATCCGATATAATTTAAAATCAATACAATAGAACCAATCTCTACGAACTTGATGTCAGTTCTGTACTTTTTAAATAAAACTACATATACTACAGTCAATACAACTGCATACAGAAGTCTCAGGGCTACACTTGTCACATTAAGCCCTGAATAAAGTCCCAATGCAACTAAGATGATTGTAAATACAAGGATTACCATTCCGACGGTAAAGCCTTTTTTGTTCTTTTCAAGCATGTGTTTTTCTGTAAGTGTCATATAATCTCTCCTTTATCTATTCTCCCCTTAATTAAGTATAGTAATAATGATAACACTCTTATTTTCGTATTTCTAGTACTTTTAAGCTAATTAAGCTTAAATTAAGATTTTGTTCTAATGGATTTTACATTAGTAGCTGCCTTCTATATCAAATCCATGGTCCATAGGTCCGGAGCCTTTACCCAGGTCAAGCCCTGCCTCAAGCGCTCCTGAAATATAGTTTTTGGCACTTTTTACTGCTTCCTCAAGTGACTTTCCCTTTGCCAGATTTGAGGCTATGGCACTCGATAGGGTGCAGCCTGTTCCGTGGGTATTGGGATTTGCAATCCTCCTGCCCTTAAACCAGACAGGCTCCTTTCCCTGCTCCACTAAGAGGTCATTTGCATCATTTAAGGAATGACCGCCCTTTAGTAAGACACTACAGCCATATAAATCACATATTTTCTGCGCAGCTGTGACCATATCCTCTTCTGACATGATTTTGATGCCAGACAGGACTTCTCCCTCCGGTATATTTGGAGTTATCAGGCTTGCAAGCGGCAGGAGGCTCTTTTTCAAGGTGTCAACTGCCTGGTCACTTATAAGCTTCGCCCCACTTGTTGCAACCATCACAGGGTCTACAACAATATTTTTTGCATCATATGCCTTTAGCCTGTCCGCTATGACCTCAATCAGCTCAGATGATGAAACCATGCCTGTTTTGACAGCGTCCGGTCTGATGTCTGTAAATATACTGTCAAGCTGCTCTGCCAGAAACTGTGGAGTGACCTCCATTATATCTGTAACGCCTGTAGTATTCTGCGCTGTCAGCGCCGTAATGGCACTCATGCCGTATACATGGTTGGCAAGCATTGTCTTTAAGTCTGCCTGGATTCCTGCGCCTCCACTGGAATCACTTCCTGCGATTGTTAATGCTGTGTTCATGTTTTTCCTCCTGTGAGATTGTTGCTGTTTTGCTCATTATTTATTCCGGCTTGTCCTAATCAGAGTATATCATGGGCAAGCTCTGCCAGATGCTTTGCTGCCGCTGTGATGTCATCCTTTGCAAAAATTGCGCTGACTACTGCAAAGCCTGACATTTTCCTGCCACGCAGCTTTTCTATATTGGTCTCATCAATGCCTCCGATTGCCACAACCGGTATGTTAACACTTTCACAAATAGACTGGAACATATCAAGTGTCATGGGCTTTGCATCTGTCTTGGTGGTGCTTCCAAACACCGCCCCGCTGCCCAGATATGATGCGCCCTCATCCATGGCTTTTCTGGCAAGCTCTATGGTCTTTGCTGTCACGCCTATTATTTTGTCGTCTCCTAAAATAGCCCTTGCTTTTAAAAGCGCCATGTCGTCCTGGCCTATATGGACGCCGTCTGCATCTATCTTTTTGGCGAGCATGACATCATCATTTATGATGAGTGGGATATTATATTTCTGGCATACTTTCTGGACACTTAGGGCTTCGGCTTCGAGGGCTGCTCCTGTTAAGGTCTTTTCTCTAAGCTGGATTGTGGTGGCGCCGCCTTGGATGGCTTTTTCTACGGCGGCTGACAGGGGGGTGCCGGGGGTGAGCCATTGGCGGTCGGTGATGGCGTATAGG
>CAVFAM010000107.1:0-2385 GCA_963620375.1 Bacteroidaceae bacterium | reverse complement strand
ATATAAGGTAAATAGCCTGATACAGAAGGGCTATATACAGAAGGTGCAGTCGGAAACAGACAAGAGAGAATTTCATCTTGAGGTGACTGATAAGTACTATAAGTATTTTAATCTGAGCCAGGATTATATTGATGAGATAATCCACCGGATGGAAAACCGGTTTTCTGATGAAGAACTCAGGGTGTTTGACAGAATACTTGATGTAACACTAAATGAGCTTATGCCAGAGGTGGATATTCCGGCGGCAGAAACTGATGAGTAAAGGGGAAAATCATGAAAAAAGGTATAATATTTGATATGGACGGCACACTCTGGGATTCCGCAGCAAATGTGGCAGAGTCATGGAATGTGGCTATTGCAGAATTTAATGAGAGCTGCAGGGCTGATGGCAGAGCTGTAATTGATAAAAAAATCACAGAAGATGATATGTACAGGGTAATGGGAAAGACCATGGATGTCATTGCAGAGCTTCTATTCCCGGCGGTGGTCGGAGAGGACAGGGCAAGGCTTCTTGAAATGTGCTGCACAGTTGAGAACGACTATCTCAGGGAGCATGGTGGAAAACTCTATCCTAAAATCAGGGAGACAGTTGAAAAGCTCAAGGGAAATTATCATGTATACATTGTCAGCAACTGCCAGTCTGGATATATAGAGGCATTTTTAGATTATTATGGATTTAATGACTTGTTTGAAGATATCGAGTGCTTCGGCAATAATAACTGCGTGAAGGCTGACAACATCGCACTTGTGGTTAAGAGAAACCAGCTGGATGAGGCTGTATATGTCGGCGATATCCAGGGAGACTATGATTCCAGCATGAAGGCGGGAGTTAAGTTTATCCATGCGGCATATGGATTTGGGACCATTGATACAAGGGTGCCAGAGATTAGTACTTTTGCAGAGCTTACCCAGGTTGTGGCTCAGGTGCTTTGATATATCAGGTGCATTTGCGCATGGTAGGTGATTATTCATGTGCATCCGTGCTTCGCACTTCGCATCTTATGTAATTTCGCTACGCCTATTATATCACGTTAAGTAATAAATAAAATAAGGAAAAATAATAGATGAAATCCCTTGCCTGTCTTGCATAGACCCCCTTGTCGAGATTATAATTACTGAGGTGTTTAAATTGTATACACAGGGTATACAGTTACAATAAGAAAAAGGAAGGGAATAATCATGGTAGAGAAATTATTCAAACTCAAAGAAAACAACACTACAGTGAAAACTGAAGTTATTGCCGGTATTACAACATTCATGACAATGGCTTATATTCTCGCTGTAAACCCATCAATTCTTTCAGCATCAGGAATGGATTCACAGGCTGTCCTTATGGCAACAGCACTTGCAGCATTCATCGGAACAATGTGTATGGCATTGCTTGCAAACTATCCATTTGCTCTTGCACCAGGACTTGGACTTAACGCATATTTTGCTTACACTGTATGTGGAGCAATGGGTTACTCATGGCAGTTCGCATTACTTGCAGTATTTGTAGAAGGACTTGTATTTATCGTTCTTTCACTTACAAATGTTCGTGAGGCAATCTTTAACGCTATCCCAATGACACTTAAAAAGGGTGTTTCAGTAGGTATCGGACTTTTCGTAGCATTCATCGGATTACAGGGTGGACATCTTGTAGTAAACAGTGATTCAACTCTTGTAACAGTTGTATCATATGCTGCACCTGAGACATTCCATACAATCGGAATCAGTGCAATCCTTTGTGTAATCGGACTTTTAGCAACAGCAATCCTTTACACAAAGAGAGTAAAGGGTTCTATCCTTATCGGAATCCTTATCACATGGGTACTTGGTATTATCTGCCAGCTCACAGGCTTATATGTGATTGATGCAGAGGCTGGTTTCTATTCACTCATTCCATCATGGTCTACATTTAACCTTGGAGCAATTGGTGAGACATTTGGACAGTGCTTTAATACAAAGGCAATCGGAAGTGTCAAGATTGTAGACTTTATCGTAATCATGTGTTCATTCTTATTTGTAGATATGTTTGATACACTTGGAACACTTATCGGATGTGCTGACAAGGCAAAGCTTCTCGATGAGGACGGACAGCTTCCAAATATCAAGCAGGCTCTTCTTGCAGATGCAATCGCAACATCAGCAGGAGCTGTACTTGGAACATCTACAACAACAACATTCGTAGAGAGCTCAGCAGGTGTTGCCGAGGGTGGTAGAACAGGACTTTCTTCAGTTGTAACAGGTTTCTTATTCCTTGTTGCAATTGTATTCGCACCAGTATTTACAACAATTCCTGGATTCGCAACAGCTCCAGCTCTTATCTTCGTAGGTTTCCTTATGGTAAGTGCTGTTGTTGATATTGATTTCAATGATTTAACAGAGAGTATCCCAGCTTACCTC
>CAVFAM010000106.1:0-3754 GCA_963620375.1 Bacteroidaceae bacterium | reverse complement strand
GAGTAAGGAAGAGCGAATCGCAGCCGGCAAGCCTGAGAGGGGCAGGGTTACACTCTCTGCAAAGACCGAATCCGGCAAGGTATGGATTTCCGTTACGGACAACGGAGCGGGACTTGACCGTGAAAAGATTATGGCAAAGGCGAAAAAGCAGGGGCTTTTGGACCCGGCAAGACCTGATTCTTCTTACACTGACAAAGAAGTATTCCAGTTTATCACACTGCCTGGATTTTCTACCAACGAAAAGGTTACAGAGTATTCGGGACGTGGAGTAGGAATGGACGTTGTAGTTTCCAATATACAGGAAATCGGCGGTACACTTGAGATTGAGAGTGTGGCTGGTGTTGGAAGCACCATGAGCCTTAAGATACCGCTCACACTTGCCATTGTAGATGGAATCGTGATGGAGGTCGGCAATTCATCCTTTGTCATAGAGACCGGAGTGGTCAAGGAATTTGTCAGCGTGACAGAAAAGATGATGATACACGAGCCGGGCGGCGCAGAGAGCGTGATGCTCAGAGGCGAGTGTTATCCGGTCAGAAGAGTCGGTGAATGGTATGGAATAAAGGACTGCAAGACCAGGGTAGAGGATGGCATGATGGTCATTCTGGAGGTAGAGGACAGAAAGGTATGCCTCTTTGTAGACCGTCTGGTTGGAAAGCAGGAAATCGTAGTTAAGCCAATCCCTTCTTATGTTAAGAAAGTGAAAGGCCTGTCAGGATGTACCCAGCTGGGGGATGGAAGCATAGCACTTATTCTTGACCCAGGCGGAATAACTGAGTAGGAAAGGATGGTTTGATATATGGTTAATCATAATTCACAGAAGGATAAATATGTGACCTTTAAGTCTGGTGATGAATATTTCGGACTTAAGATAGAGTATGTAAATGAAATAATCGTATTTCAGGAAATCACGGAGGTGCCTGAGAGCGAGGATTACATGAAGGGTCTTATAAATCTGAGAGGAAAAATCATTCCTGTAATAGATGTGAGGCTCAGATTTAAGCAGGAACCATTTGAGTACAATGACAGAACCTGTATTATAGTGGTAAATGTCAAGGGTGTTATTGTTGGACTTATCGTTGAGAAAATAGCAGAGGTTGTGGAGATAACTGAGGACAACATTCTACCTTCACCTAAGATGGGGAAAGCTGATAGTACAGAAAACAAATATGTATATGCAATCGGCAAGGTCGGTGATGAGGTGAAGCTGTTACTTGACCCTGACAGATTACTCAATGATGAAGACTTAACAAATGTTGAAAACGACGCAGACAGCGACGATGAAGAAGAGAGAGGAGAAAATTAGCAATGAAAAATTTTTTGAGAACAATGTATGCAAAAGTAGCAGCATTCCTTGCATTTATTGATGTAACAAGCTTATTCCTTATAATATCAGGTTACACCACAGCAAAGCACGTTATGGAGAGTGAGACACCGGAGAGATATATCAGCAACTACAATATATATTCCCTGGTTATGATTGTACTTATGGGAACTGTATTTACAGCCTTTGGTGTGGCTATCTTAGGCAGCATCAGAAAGGGCTTTAAAGAGGTTAAATCCGTAACCCATGCCCTCACAGATGGCAACACAGATATTCAGATTAAATACAATAAAAACGACGAGTTTGGTGACCTCTTAAGAGACTACCAGCGCCTGATAGATACCACAAAGTCACAGGCAGAGCTTGCAGAGGCTGTTGCAGGAGGCAACCTCACAGTGCAGATTACACCTAGATCTGAGCAGGATATACTTGGACTTGCCCTCAGAAATATGGTAGAGAAAAACAGACATGCACTTTCAAATATCAACGATTCAGCTTATCAGGTTATGACAAGCTCATCACAGGTTGCAAGCGCATCTGAGGCACTGGCACAGGGCTCTACAGAGCAGGCAAGTGCAATTGAGGAGATTACATCTTCAATTACAGATATTGCTGATAAGACAAAGAATAACGCCCAGCAGGCTACAGAGGCTGCTACACTTATGAATAATGCAATTACATATGTTAATCAGGGAAATGAGCAGATGAAGGGTATGGTATCTGCCATGGAGGACATCAACAAGTCATCTGAGAGCATATCAAAGATTATAAAGGTAATTGATGATATAGCATTCCAGACTAATATCCTTGCCCTCAATGCGGCTGTAGAAGCTGCCAGAGCAGGCGATGCAGGAAAGGGCTTTGCAGTTGTCGCTGAGGAGGTCAGAAACCTGGCTGCAAAATCAGCTGCCGCTGCATCTGAGACAGCAGAGCTTATAGAGGATTCAATCCAGAAGGTTGAGGCTGGCTCAAAGATTGCTGATGATACAGCAAATGCACTTCAGACTATCACAGATGGTGTATCAAGAAGTGAGAAGATTGTACATGATATAGCAGAGGCATCTAACTATCAGGCAACTGCTGTGGCTCAGATTAACCAGGCTATTAATCAGGTATCACAGGTAGTACAGACTAACTCTTCTACAAGCGAGGAGTGTGCGGCTGCAAGTGAGGAGTTATCAAATCAGGCTGTACATATGAGAGAAATGATTTCAATCTATAATCTGGGAACAGAGAAGCATAGAAGAAATGATTTGTCACGCGATACTGCAAGCGACATACAGCCAATAGAAAATGAATCGAATGAGCAGATTATTTCTCTTGGAGATAGTTTTGGCAAATACTAAGATACAGCCGGCGTTTCACAGCGTCGGCTTAATAGTAGTGGGGAGGCAGAATGGATAATTATCAAAATAGCGGCAGAAAAAAGGCTGAACTGGCAGCTGTAATAATTTTTGCATTAGATGAAATATTCATGATAATGCGTACAGTTGTATATGAGTGGGGATATTTAAGCTCTCTTATTTTGCTTGCCTCCCTGATTGGAATAGTAGGTGTGTATGTCTTTAAGTACAGGACACTGCGCCACAGGGCTGTCATATATTCGTCAATTATGTCATTGTCCATGTTTGTCCATGTTATCCAGATGGACAGCTTTTTGCCAATTATTATTCCCACTGCTACATTTATAATCATACTGGGTGTGCTGGGAGAGCTCCTGGCACTGCTTCCAGCCCTGCTTGGCTTTGTGCTTACAATTTTCTATCACAGCATTGTTGCATCCACCTTTGTAATAAGAAGTGTGGGAGACCTGTATACCTATATTGTGCCAATAGGAAATATCCTGTTTTGCTTTTATCTGGCATATATATGGATAAAGTACAGAAATCAGAATGAAGAAAATATCAAAAGAGTTATAGGACAGTTCCAGAAGGCAGAGCGGACAAAGGATGATTTTCTGGCAAATATAAGCCATGAAATCAGAACCCCAATCAATACTATTTCTGGAATGAGTGAAATTCTGGCAAATGAGGACTTAAAGGATGACGTGAGGGAAAAGGTACATGATTTGCAGGGGGCAAGCCGCAATCTGGTGACTCTTGTGAGTGATATGCTGGACTTCTCCGAAATACAGTCAGGCAAGCTGGAGCTTACTGAGACCAGCTACAACCTCACATCCACGATTAATGATATTGTAAATATAATCAACAATCAGAAAAAGAACAAAAACATAGAGTTTATCCTGGATATTGATACGGATATTCCATTTCTATTAATCGGTGATGAGCAGAAGCTAAAGAGGGCAATGCTCAATATTTTATCCAATGCAGTGAAGTTCACTGAGGAGGGCTGTATAATACTTGAGATAAAATGCCGCAGGGAAAGCTACGGCATAAATCTCTGCATTACCGTAAGAGATACCGGTATAGG
>CAVFAM010000105.1:0-5167 GCA_963620375.1 Bacteroidaceae bacterium | reverse complement strand
GAAGAGTATGGCAGTGACTTTGTTTTTGTCACCCATTATCCATCAAAGAAGAGACCATTTTATGCAATGGATGACCCTGAGGATGAGACCTACACTCTGAGCTTTGACCTGCTTTTTAAGGGACTCGAGATTACAACAGGAGGTCAGCGAATCCACGATTACAGGAAGCTTCTTGCCAAAATCGAGAAGCGTGGCATGGAGACAGAGGGCATGGAGCATTACCTGTCAGCTTTTAAATATGGTATGCCGCCTCATGGAGGTCTGGGAATCGGACTTGAGAGACTCACAATGCAGCTTATAGGTGAGGACAATGTCAGAGAGGCAACACTTTTCCCAAGAGATTTGAGCAGACTTGAGCCATAGAGCTTGGGCATGTATTAATTCAGAGAGGTCGTTAAATATGAATCATTTAGGTACAAGAGAGCTGGCAACAGACCGCCTGACTCTCAGAAGATTTGAAATAGAAGATGCAGAAAATATGTTTTACAACTGGGCAAGTGACCCGGAGGTGACAAAATATCTTACATGGCCTGCACATGAGAGCTTGGAGGTCACTGAAAAAATCCTGTCAGAGTGGATATCCCGTTATGACGAGTCTGATTTTTACCAGTGGGCTATAGAGCTTAACGATTTGGAGCAGCCTATAGGTACAATATCAGCAGTTCGTGTTGAGGATGATATAGAAGCGGTTGAGATTGGCTACTGTATCGGAAAGGAATTCTGGAACAAGGGCTATACCACAGAAGCCTTAAAGGAGATAATCAGATTTTTTATCGTGGAGGTAGGCGCTGGAAGAGTTTCAGCCAGACACGATATAGCCAATCCTAACTCTGGTAAGGTAATGCTGTCAGCGGGAATGGAGTACGAGGGCACATTAAGAGCCGCAGACAGAAATAATCAGGGAATATGCGACATAGCAGTATATGCAAAAATCAGAAGCAAAGCCCTTGATGAAGCAGATGAGATGCCAGAGGAAGAGACACAGGCAGCAGTTGCCACCAAGGTCATGGGCGAGGATGGCGTGATGAGAAACGTTATCTCAGATGAGACCATGGAATATGTGGGAATCCTTGCAAAGCTTGAGCTGTCAGAGGAGGAAGCAGAGGCTGCCAAGAAGGATATGGCAGACATGCTAGACTATATTGATAAGCTTGACGAGCTTGACACTACAGGAATCGAGCCAATGAGCCATGTATTCCCAGTCACAAATGTATTCAGGGAGGATATCGTGACAAACGGCGATGGCAGTGAGGCAACACTTTTGAATGCACCGGTTAAGAAGGACGGCGGATTCAAGGTGCCTAAGACAATCGGAGAATAACGGCGAGGAGGAGCAAAATGGATTTGATGTCTTTAACTGCCGTGGAACTCGGCAGGAAAATAAAAGCAAAAGAAGTAACAGCAGTTCAGGCTGCCCAGGCAGCAATTGATGCTATAAAGGCAAAAGAGGATAAAATCAACAGCTTTGTCACAGTGGTTGACGAGGCAGCTATATTAAAAAGAGCAGAGGAAGTACAGGCGGCAATCGATGCAGGAGAGCTCACAGGAGCCCTGGCAGGAGTGCCTGTTGCAATCAAGGACAATATGTGTACAGAGGGGATAAAAACCACCTGCTCATCAAAGATATTGTATAACTTTATGCCAACCTACAGCTCAGAGGCTGTAAAGAGACTTGAGGAGGCAGGAGCAGTTATCATAGGAAAAACTAACATGGATGAGTTTGCCATGGGAAGCACCACAGAGACTTCTGCATATGGAGTGACCAGAAATCCATGGAACACAGACCATGTACCGGGTGGCTCATCAGGCGGAAGCTGTGCAGCAATAGCAGCTGAGGAGGTACCATACGCCCTTGGTTCTGATACCGGCGGTTCAATCAGACAGCCAAGCTCCTTCTGTGGAGTGACAGGCATAAAGCCAACCTACGGTACTGTATCACGATATGGACTGATTGCTTATGGCTCATCACTTGACCAGATTGGCCCGGTTGCAAAGGATGTCACAGACTGCGCAACAATCCTTGAGACTATATCATCCTATGACAAAAAGGATTCCACATCCGTAAAGAGGGATGATTTGAAATTTACAGAAGCCCTGGTGGATGACGTAAAGGGCATGAAAATAGGCATACCAAGAGACTATTTTGGAGACGGACTTGACCCGGAGGTAAAGGAAGCTGTGCTTAGTGCAGCAAAGGCACTTGAAGACAAGGGTGCAGTAGTAGAGGAGTTTGACCTTGGCTTAGTAGAGTATGCAATTCCTGCCTACTATGTAATCGCCTGTGCAGAGGCAAGCTCAAACCTCGCCAGATTTGATGGTGTCAAATATGGCTACCGCACAGCAGAGTACACAGACCTCCATAACATGTACAAGAAGTCCCGCTCAGAGGGTTTTGGAGCAGAGGTAAAGAGAAGAATCATGCTGGGTTCCTTTGTACTTTCATCAGGCTATTATGATGCCTACTACTTAAAGGCACTCAGGGTAAAGGCACTGATAAAGAAAGCCTTTGACCAGGCATTTGCAAAATATGATGTAATCCTTGGACCAGCAGCTCCAACCACAGCACCAAAGCTTGGCGAGAGCTTAAGTGACCCTATCCAGATGTATCTTGGAGATATTTACACAATATCAGTAAATCTGGCAGGACTTCCGGGAATTTCCCTCCCATGCGGCATAGACAGCAAGGGACTTCCAATCGGACTACAGCTTATAGGTGACTGCTTCAAGGAGAAAAATATCATCCGTGCAGCATACAGCTTTGAGCAGACCTATGGATATAAGAGAAGTAAGCTTGCAGAAGCAGCAGATGCACAGTAGGAGGGCATAAGATATGAAAAACTATGAGACAGTCATCGGACTTGAGGTTCATGTAGAGTTAGCGACAAAAACCAAAATCTTTTGTGCCTGTTCTACAGAATTCGGAGGAGCACCAAACACACACACCTGTCCGGTATGTACAGGACAGCCGGGCTCACTTCCGGTATTAAACAAGCAGGTGGTAGAGTACGCAGTAGCAGTAGGACTTGCCACCAACTGTACAATCACACAGTACAGTAAATTTGACAGAAAAAATTATTTTTATCCTGATAATCCACAGAACTACCAGATATCACAGCTGTATCTGCCAATCTGCAGAAACGGTCATGTGGAGATAGAGACAGCAGGCGGTAAGAAAAATGTTAGAATCCATGAAATCCACATGGAGGAGGACGCAGGAAAGCTGGTACATGATGAGTGGGAGGATGTGTCAATCGTAGACTACAACCGTTCAGGAGTACCCCTTATCGAAATAGTATCAGAGCCGGATATGCGGTCGGCAGAGGAGGTGATAGCCTATCTTGAGACTCTGCGCCAGACCATCCAGTATCTGGGAGCGTCAGACTGCAAGCTGAACGAAGGTTCTATGCGTGCCGATGTCAATATTTCAGTCAGAGAGGTTGGTTCACCAAAGTTTGGAACCCGTACTGAGATGAAAAATCTGAACTCTTTTAAGGCAATCGCCCATGCAATCGAGGGAGAGCGTGAGAGACAGATAGAGCTTCTGGAGATGGGAAGAAAGGTAGTACAGGAGACCCGTAGATGGGATGACAACAAGGAGTCATCACATGCCATGCGTTCCAAGGAGGATGCACAGGACTATCGCTATTTCCCAGAGCCTGACCTGGTGCCAATCGTAGTGTCAGATGAGTGGATAGCAGAGATTAAGAAGAAACAGCCGGAGCTTAGACCCCAGAGGCTTGCCCGATATGAGAAGGAATACGACATACCAGAATATGATGCCAAAATCCTCACCGAGTCAAAGCATATGGCAGATGTATTTGAGGCGACCACTAAAATCTGCAATAAGCCAAAGAAGGTATCAAACTGGCTTATGGGAGAGACTATGCGTCTCTTAAAGGAAAGGGATATGGATGCAGAGGATATAAGCTTTTCACCGGTAAACCTTGCAAAGCTCATAGAGCTTGTGGATGCAGGCACTATCAACTCAAGTGTTGCAAAGGATGTATTTGAGAAAATCTTTGATGATGACATAGACCCTGAGAAATATGTAGAGGACAATGGACTAAAGAGCATGAATGACGAGGGTGAGCTTAAAGCCACAATTCAGGGCATACTTGATGCTAACCCACAGTCTGTTGCAGACTACAGAAGTGGTAAGGAAAAGGCACTTGCTTTCCTTGTAGGTCAGACCATGAGGGCTACAAGGGGAAAGGCTAATCCTGCTATTGTAAATAAAATATTGAAAGAACTGCTTTAAAAAAATAAGCCTTAGACAATCTCTGGGAGATGTCTAAGGCTTATTTTTCTTGTGCTTGCTTTTCCTTGCTGCAATATCGTTTTTGCGGTCGGTAAGGTCTTTTAGTTCTTCCTCAGATGCTTCAAATCTTATAATGTCTTCCACTGAACAATCAAGTATCAGACACAGCTCATTCAGTGTATTTGAACTGATGGCTTCATTATGTCTCATTCGTCTGAGGGTGTTGCTTGATATCTGCCAGTAATAGATGAGCTGGTAGGATGTAAAGCCCTTCTCTTCCATGGTAGCCCAAAATGGCTCGTAGCTTATCATGCCAAATCGCCTCCTTATAGAAAATATGTGCAATAATTTACAATATTATTTTAAAGCGAGTGTAAAATATTGAAAATAAGTTACTAATTACAAGGGTTAGATAATGATAATGTTTAAATGTTGTAGATGTAAAATATTATACAGGTAATACTTGCGCATGGTCATATTAATGGTTATAATAGGACAAAAGACTTATGTGTAACATATTGACTATGCAATATGAGTGACAGCAAGCTTTATGAAAACAAAGGAAGGGAAAAGAAGATGGGTATTGTAGATGCAATAGGCTTTGGAATACGAAAGCTATATACCGAGAAAAAGGCAATGGCTGATTTTGAGACCATAAAAAAGGAAAGCGGTCTTAAGGAACTGGACTGGAATGCAGTGTGGGAATCAATATACAAGTATCCAGCAGAAGTACAGACTGTGGTGGAAGCCAAAAATGAAGACCATGTCAGACTATATGACAAGGATAAGCAGGAGGTGTGGAGAATACAGGATGAGACCAAGCAGTTATTAAGAGATGAGGTTCCGGAACTGTTCTGGATTGATTTTTTTAAGACCATTCAGTTATTTACATGCGAGCCGATGCAGGTC
>CAVFAM010000104.1:12075-17889 GCA_963620375.1 Bacteroidaceae bacterium | reverse complement strand
CTGCTGTCTCAGGGTCTCTGTATAATCCGATATGTCCTACCTTTGCTGCTGGAATGAGCTGTAACATACCATCTACCATTCCAAGTCCGGCTCTTAAGATTGGAACTACAGCAAGCTTCTTTCCCTTAAGCTCCTTTACTGTTGTCTTGCATACAGGTGTCTCAATATCTACATCTGTAAGCTCCAGGTCTCTTGTTGCCTCGTAGCACTCAAGCATTGCTATCTCGCTTACCAGATTTCTGAAATCCCTTGAACCTGTCTCTGTTCTTCTTATAATTCCTATCTTGTGCTGAATCAAAGGATGATCCATTACTACTACTTTACCCATTTATTTATTCTCCTTCGTTTAATATTTTTACCAGTTTCTTTATTGTCATTCTAAGACTTTCATAGCATAGTCCGTAATTCTGCAATGCCCCACCATAAGGGTCTAAGATTTCCAATTCATCTCCGACAAATTGAGACAACACACGCACCTGCTCCGGATTAATCTCCGGATACAGCTCTAATACCTTGTCTCTGTCGCTGGATTCCATTGTCAGTATGAGGGTATTGTCTGTCACTTCATCCGGCTCAAGCTGTTTTGAAGTAAAGCCCTCTGTGTTTATTCCATTGCTTATCAGTACTGCTTCTGCTTTCTGGTTCATAGGTTCTGGAAATTGTACCACCAGCCCTCTGGCCAGTATCTCTACCGGTTTTTTCAGCACAAATTCATTCATTATGCCTGCCGCCATTGGCTCTCTGCTGGTTCCTGATTTGGCAACAAAGATTATCTTATTAACATCACTACTCATCTTTGTACCTCCATTTTTACAGTTTAACAGTTTTATTAGTTTTCATCAACAGCATGTATGACCTGATGTCCTGCTGCCTTTAACATTCTGTTCATTATAGCCTGTCCGATTCTAGGTGTAGCAAAACTCTCTGAGTAAATGGCACTGACTGACAGCTCGTCACACTCTCTGAGTATCTTATACAGGTGTCTGGCTATGGCATCCTCATCGGACTTGCTGCCCATGCACAGTATCACATCTGCGTCATAGCTGTCCTTAGTCTCTTCTGTTGCAATAACAGCCACCTTGTCTCCTGCTGCCTGCTTTTCTTTTACAAGGGCATTGATTTTGTCCACTACAGGCTGCTGCTCTCCATCCACGATTATCATGTCTGCCTTTGGTGCGTAATGCTTGTACTTCATGCCCGGTGCCTTTGGCTTTCTGGTGTCATCTGCGGCTATTATGCCCGGGTCGATAACTACTTCTTCTCCCAGCACCTCTGACAGCATCTGTGGTGTGATATAGCCCGGTCTTAAGACCATAGGTGTATCCTCTGTCAGGTCTATGATTGTAGACTCAATTCCTATTCCAACTGCGCCTCCATCGATAATCATGGCGATTTTACCATCTAAGTCCTCTGCCACATGGGCCGCCTCTGTAGGGCTTGGTCTGCCTGAGGTGTTTGCACTTGGTGCTGCAATCAGACATCCGCTTTTTCTGATAAGCTCAAGGGCTATAGGATGATTTGGCATACGCACTGCCACTGTATCCATGCCTCCTGTTGTAGCGTCAGGCACAGCATCGCTCTTTTCTACTATCATGGTAAGTGGTCCCGGCCAGAAGGCATCTGACAGCTTCTTTGCCTGATCAGGGATATTTCTGCCCACCCTGTACATATCTTCAAAATCTGCTATATGTACGATTAAAGGATTGTCAGATGGCCGTCCCTTTGCGGCATATATTTTCTTTGACGCCTCCGGGTCAAGGGCGTCTCCTCCCAGTCCGTACACGGTCTCTGTAGGAAAGGCTACAAGCTCGCCATCTGCTATAAGCCTGCCTGCCTCTGCCATTTTTTCATGGTCTATTTTCTGCGAATCAATCTTTATAATTTTTGTATTCATTTAATCTATCATCTGGTTTCTTTTTATTTTTGTTTTATCCTGTATATTATATAATACACCAGGCTCACTTTCAAGATTTTAACTGGTATGTAGTATTGTGCCAAATTAAGAACATAAGTATTTTCTCTTGAAAGCATATTCCTTTTGTACTAGAATAATGCTAAGCCAATTTCGGCGAATAATGATCATTATTATATAAGGAGGATTTCATTATGGCATACGTTATTTCAGATTCATGCGTTAGCTGTGGAACATGTGCTGGTGAGTGCCCAGTTGGAGCTATCTCTGCTGGTGATACACAGTACGTTATCGATGCAGATGCTTGCCTCGATTGTGGTACATGCGCTGGTGTTTGCCCAACTGGAGCAATCAGCCAGTAATAGCTATAAAGCTTATAAAAGACCACCGTTTCTGCGGTGGTCTTTTTTTATGCATTGGCAGGCTTTGTTGCCACATTATTCTGTTTCTCCCGTTTTGAAAAGAGGGATGCTTTCTTCTTTTTGATATTGCCTCTTATAGCTGCATCCAGCTTCTTAAATCTCTCCTCCTGGGCATTTTCCTGTTCTCTCATAAGGTAGTTCATCTCCTTTAGGACACGCTCCTCTACCTCAGTGCCTATCTGCAGGGACAGCTCCTCATTGTTTAATGAAATCGCCTTTCCAACTATATCATTCATGACTTCCCTGAACTGCTGCATCTTATCCTCAGATGAGAGCATGTCCACATCACGCCGGTGTACAAGCCTTGGCTGTCCGGTCTCAGCCTCCTCACTTATGGTCTCATTATGTAGTATCTTTTTGATTGTCCTAAGCTGGTATCCCTGCTCCTTGAGTTCCTTTATTCTCATGAATTCATGAATATTTTCCTTTGTGTAATATCGGTGCCCCATCTCATTTCTTGGTACAGACAGGTCCAATTCTTCCTCCCAGTAACGTAGTACATGAGCTTCAACATTTACTGCTGTCGCTGCATCTCCAATCATGTAACGTACTTTTTCCAAGCTCCTGGCCTCCTTTATTACATTTGACTTCATGTATACATTATAGATACTACTTGTCCCGGTATTCAACATTTTTTAATCGTATTATTATGACAAAAACTGCAAAAATACATAAAAAAAACCAGACCCCTGGTTTATTCTGAGGTCTGGTTATAATCCCTTCGTTCCAGATTGGCAAATTTGGTGTATTGTGGTAACCATGCCAGCTCTACCGTACCGATTGGACCGTTTCTCTGTTTAGCTATAATAATTTCAGATATGCCCTGCTTGTCTGTATCCTTGTTGTAATAATCATCTCTGTATATGAACATTACAACGTCGGCATCCTGCTCGATGGCTCCCGACTCTCTGAGGTCTGAAAGCATAGGTCTGTGGTCTGGTCGCTGCTCCACTGCTCGGGAAAGCTGCGACAGGGCAATAACAGGTACCGACAATTCTCTGGCAAGCGCCTTAAGAGACCTCGATATATCAGAGATTTCCTGCTGACGGGATTCACTGCCCCTGCCAGAGCCTGACATCAGCTGTAAGTAGTCGATGATAATCAAATCAAGTCCCTGCTCAAGCTTATACTTTCTGCACTTGCTTCTCATCTCTGAGATACTGATACCCGGTGTATCATCAATAATCAGTCTTGAGTCTCCGATTATTCCTGCACCCTCTACCAGCTGTTCCCAGTCTGCATCTGAGAGATTTCCTGTTCTGAGAGCCTGGGCGTCTACCCTCGATTCGAGAGAAAACATACGGTTTACCAGCTGCTCTTTTGACATTTCCAGTGAGAATATTGCCACAGCCAGATTCTCGTGAAAGGCTGTATGCTGGGCTATATTAAGCACAAAGGCTGTTTTTCCCATTGATGGCCTGGCTGCAATAAGTATCAGATCTGATGGCTGCAAGCCTGCTGTCCTGTAGTCTAAATCGATAAAGCCCGTAGGAATTCCTGTAACAGTACCCTCCTGCTGGGAAGCCTTCTCGATTTTTTCCAGAGCATTCATTACTACCTGCCTGATTGGCACAGAGTCTCCTGTCTGCCTGCTGGACAGCAGGGCAAAGACATCATGCTCTGTCTTGTCAAATATGCTGTCTATATCTTCTTTTCCAACATAACACTCATTTGCAATATCTTCGGTAACACGAATCAGCTTTCGCTTCATGGCGTTTTCTTTTACTATATTTGCGTAGTACTTTACATTGGCTGATGTAGGAACCGATGTTACCAAATCCCTGATGAATTCCACACTCTGGATTTCCTTCGGGACATCCTTTTCCTTTAGCTTATCCTGAAGTGTAACCAGATCCACCGGCTGTCCCGCCTGAAACAGTTCCGTCATGGCCTCAAAAATAATGGCATACTGCTGGTGGTAGAAATCCTCTTTTATGAGTATCTCACTGGCGGATATTATGGCATCCTTGTCCATTATCATCGAACCGATTACTGACTGCTCAGCCTCAAGGCTGTTTGGCATGATTCGCTTAATTATGGTCTCGTCCAAGAAGCTCCTCCTATCCTTCCACTACATGTACTCTAAGTGTTGCTGTTACCTTTGGATGAAGCTTGACTGGCACCTCATATGTACCGAGTGCCTTGATTGACTCTGTAAGCTGCATCTTTTTCTTATCCAGATCAAGTCCTGTCTGCTCCTTGGCTGCGATTGAGATTTCCTTTGTGGAAATAGAGCCGAAAGTCCTGCCGTCTTTTCCAGACTTAAGCTTTACCTCTACCTTTGCCTCCTCAACTGTCTTCTTTAAGGCAAGGGCATTGTCATAGTTTTCCTGTGCTACCTTGTCAGCATGCTGGTTCTGCAGCTTTAAGTCATTAAGATTCTTTGGTGTTGCTTCTACGCCAAGCTTTTTAGGAAGAATTGCATTTCTTGCATATCCATCGCTTACCTCTACGATGTCACCTTTTTTCCCTAATGTTTTTACATCTTCAAGCAAAATTATCTTCATGATTCTATGTCTCCTTCTTTTAGCATTTCGTCGATGGTGGTCTGTATTATCCGCTTCGCCTCCACGATTGTGCAGTCAGTGAGCTGTGCTCCTGCCACATTCAGATGACCTCCACCACCCATCTTTTCCATGATAAGCTGTACGTTTATCTCATCAATAGAACGTGAGCTTACATATATCTTGCCATTATATTCTGTGAGGACAAATGAAGCCTTGATTCCTATTATGTTCAAAAGCTCATTTGCTGCCTGGGCACCGACAATTGTCGGACTCTGGATATTCTCACTCGGACATACAGATATGGCAAAGGCTCCTCTGTATACCTCAGCATGGCGCACTGCCTCGGCTCTCGCCTTGTAGCATGCCATGTCGTTTCTTAGCATTTTTCTGACCCTTGTAACCTCTGCACCAGACCGCTTTAAAAAGGCTGCTGCTTCAAAGGTTCTGACACCGGTCTTGGTCATAAAGTTGTTGGTGTCTATTAATATTCCTGCATATATGCAGTCTGCCTCTGTGGCATTGATTTTTATTCCACCGTTAAAGTACTGTAACACCTCGGCTACCATCTCACAGGCACTTGAGGCATAAGGCTCGATGTATGAAAGTATCGGGTTCTCCACCACCTCTGAGTTCTGTCTGTGGTGGTCAAACACTACTATCTTACGGCTTCTCTTAAGGAGCTCAGGACACTCTGTATAGCTTGGTCTGTTTGTATCTACAACCATTACCAGTGTATTCCTGTTGACCATCTCAAGTGCCATCTCACTGTCTATAAACATATCATCCGGATAACCCTTATCCACGGTAAAGGTATCCATCAGAGGACGGATTGAGCTGGTTGGGTCATTTATGACAAGTTGTGCCTTCTTGCCAAGATTCTTGGCTGCACAGTATATACCGATTCCTGCTCCCAGAGAGTCAATATCTGATATGCTGTGTCCCATTATAAGCACATTCTCACAGCCCTCTATGA
>CAVFAM010000104.1:0-12065 GCA_963620375.1 Bacteroidaceae bacterium | reverse complement strand
CGTCACCTTCCTTGATTACTACCTGGTCGCCGCCTCGTCCGAGAGCCAGGTCAATTGCAGCTCTGGCACACTCGTAATTCTCAATATAGTTGTCACTCTTTATTCCGATTCCCACACTTAAGGTGACAGCCATCTCATTTCCGACCTTTATAGCCTTGGTCTCCTCAAGAAATCTGAACTTGTCGTCCTTCATCTCCTCAAGGTACTTGTACTTGAATACTACAAAGTATTTGTCCTTTTCGATTTTACGGACAAGTCCATCCATCTTGTAGAAGTACTGGTTTACCCTCCTGTCGATAAGAGCCACCAGAAGTGACCTCTTGACATCCTCTATGCTGTCTAAGGCTTCCTCGTAGTTGTCGATGTATACAAGGGCTGCGACCTGCTTCTCCTCCTCGATTTCCTTCTTGCAGGCTGTAAGCTCTGTCTCATCAAATAAGTAGAGGGCTGTGAGGAATTCCTCCATCTCCTCAAAGTCCAGCACATCGCTGTCCTCAGACATGGTGTTAAAGCCGATTCGCTTTAAGGCAATCCTGAAATTTCTGTCGTCGATGTCCACATAGACATTCCCCGGCATATCGTCCTTCTGTAAGAACTCTCTGGTTATTGCAGGGAAGAGGGTTGTGATTGATTTCTTGTACTTCTTATCAATCCCCATCTTGACGCAGAACTGGTCATTTACCCACAGTATCTTGCCCGAATAATCAAGCAGGGCGTAGGGTATCTCAAACTCATTTAAGAGCTTTTTCTGAACTGACGCATACTGTGTCGCTATGTTCACCACTTCATTTGCTACAATTGTCTTGCTTCTGGAAAAAAGCATCAACGCCAGAATCAAATACAATACGACACATCCAGCCCCCACAATACCAAATCTGGTATCATACTTAAAGGCTGCTGCATCCAGCCCCACCAGCACTATTGTAAAATATAGCGGAAAGCACATGTATCCACGGAACTTTCCTCTGAATTTCATCTTTTTCTTCATATTTCTCTCCTCGAAGCTTTCAAAATACCTATATTAAATTTTGATGCTTATCATTTATTATAGCATTTTGGTTAGCTAATATAAAGGAAAAAAATTCCGCAAACCATCTACGATTTGCGGAATCCTTATTTTACATATTATTGTGCCTGTTTATCTGATGCAATCTCTGCAATCGACTTTGTAAGACCTGCAATTCCCTGTATCTCTGAAGGGATAATAATCTTTGTAGCCTTGCCGTCTGCTGCCTTAGAGAATGCCTCAAGGCTCTTGAGCTGGAGCACTGCATTGTCTGGTGCAGCATCCTTTAACATCTTAAGACCATCTGCATTTGCCTGCTGAATCTTAAGAATAGCCTCTGCCTGACCTTCTGCCTCACGGACAGTTGCCTCTTTCTTAGCCTCTGCACGAAGGATTGCGGCCTGCTTCTCAGCCTCTGCGTCGAGGATGACTGACTCCTTGTTACCTTCTGCTACAAGAATTGTAGATTTCTTCTCACCTTCTGCACGGAGAATAGCCTCTCGTCTCTCACGCTCTGCCTTCATCTGCTTCTCCATGGCATCCTGGATAGCCTTTGGTGGGATGATGTTCTTTAACTCTACACGGTTTACCTTGATTCCCCATGGGTCTGTTGCAACATCAAGTGTTGCTCTCATCTTTGTATTGATTGTCTCACGGGATGTGAGTGTCTCATCCAGCTCCAGATCACCGATGATATTTCTAAGTGTTGTAGCTGTCAGATTTTCAATTGCCATGATTGGATTTTCTACTCCGTATGAGTACAGCTTTGGGTCTGTAATCTGGAAGTATACTACTGTATCAATCTGCATTGTTACGTTATCCTTGGTGATAACCGGCTGTGGTGGGAAATCTACCACCTGCTCCTTGAGCAATACCCTCTTTGCTACACGGTCGATAAATGGGACCTTAAAATGAAGTCCTACTGGCCATGTTGTAAGATATGCCCCCAGTCTCTCAATTACCATTGCGTTTGCCTGTGGAACGATTTTAACGCAATTTACAATAATAATTAATGCTATGATAAGCACAACTACTAATGCGATTATTCCTGCCATTTTCTAATCCTCCTTAATCCTTTTTACAAGTAATTTTACACCAGAAACAGCGACAACCTCCACAAGTTCTCCCTGCTCGATGATGTCATTATCATCAACGGCTCTGACTGTCCACTCCTGTCCCAGGACAACAGCCTTGCCGGTCTGATCAAGATTATTAACTCTCTCTGTGAGAAGAGTCCTCTCTCCTATAACTCTGTCTACATTTGTCTTTTGAACCCTGGAATTCAGATATTTATTTGCCAATGGTCTTGTAGCCACAAGAAGTACTATTGACACTGCAAGAAATGCCACAACCTGCAAGACTATATTGCCATGACAAATCGCCACAAAAAGTGCGGCTACGGAGCCTGCTGCAAACCATATGGAGACAAGCCCGATTGTCGCAAGCTCTACAACTGTAAAAACAATTGCCAGAACCAGCCAGAATCCAATAAGTCCCATCATTGAAATCATGATTATTATTCCCCCTTTTCTCTTGTATCAACAAATAAATTTTAATCTATCTTGGCTTTATACACAAGCATATTATTTATATATGAAGCTTTATGGTAAATGACTTGGTATAGCCCGCAGGTCCGTCCTCCAGAGACAGGTCATATCCGTGCATGTCTATCACCTTTTTGGCAATGGAGAGTCCCAGTCCGCTGCCCTTGCCATCACTTCTCGATTTATCCCCCTTTGAAAAAGGCTCAAAGAGAGTCTCCCTGATGTCCTCAGGTATAGGGCTTCCTGTATCTGCCACACGGACAGTCACAATCCCCATACGTTCTGTCATGCTTAAGAGAATTTTTGTCTCAGGCTTATTGTGGCGTATGGCATTTACCATGAGGTTGGTTATGACCCGTGACATCTGCATCTTATCCGCATTTATCATGTATTTCTCCTCCGGTATATCCACCTCAAAATCCATGCCTGCCTCCTCCATATCCTGATATATGAGGGCTGCATTTTCTCTTAAAAGCTCGCTCAAATCTACCTCTTCCCGGTCAAGGGAAAAGCCTTCGCTGTCAAGCTTTACATATTCAAACAGGAGATTTATCAGGTCACTCATCCGCCTTGACTTGTTTTCTATCGCCTGCAGATACTCCTGACGCTTTTTATCATCCTGCACCACATTATCCCTCAGTGCCTGGGCATATCCCGATATGGTGGTGATTGGCGTCCTCAGGTCGTGGGCTATGTCTGAAAGCATAAGGTTTCTGCGCCTGTAATACTCAAGCCTCTCCGCTTCCTGCTCCCTTGATATCTCTGCCATCTCCCTTGTCACAATCTTGACATAGTAGACAGCACTGAGCACATAGGGCACCACTATCATGGCATATATTGCCACTATAAAAAGGAAAAGTAAAAAGGTCTGCGCACTGTTCAGATTATTAAGCAGCTGGCTGTTGGTGGACGCATCTGCATAATAATGCCCTATCAAATCGTTGATTCCCTCTGTTCCCACTCTTCCCACAAGGGGAATCGCTGCATTTATCATGTTAACAATTATCTGCAATAGCACAATGAGCAAAATGACCTTAATCTGACCGCCGCTTAATTCCTCACGGAAGTTTACATTTGTAAAGAAGGTTTTCTGCATAACCGGGAAAAAATATTCGTTAATCACATGGTTTATCCAGAATTCCGCTCCACCTACGAGTATAAGCAGTATTATGAACTTTTTAATAAGGAAGTTCTGCAATCTATTCATATCTATGCTTTCTCCAGACGATAGCCAAGTCCCCTGATTGTCTTAATATACTCTGTGCTCTCACCATCCTCAAGCTTTGACCGCAATTTGCTGATACATACCATTATATTATTATCTGCGACAATAAATTCCTCACCCCAGCCATATTCGTATATCTGCTGCTTGGTAAATACCTTGCCTGGATGCTTCATGAAAAGCTCCATAATCCTGTACTCAACCGAGGTCAGGTCTACAACCTTTCCAGCCTTCTTTAATGAGCAGGCAGTTGTGTCTAACTCCAAATCCCTGACCTTTATGACCTGGTCAGTCTCCCCGGTAGCACCCAGAGAATAGTATCTCCTTATGTTTGAATTTACTCTCGCTACTGCTTCAAGAGGATTAAACGGCTTTGCCATATAATCGTCCGCACCCAGGTTCAGACCCAGAATTTTCTCTGAGTCTGCATCCTTTGCCGATAGAATTATTACCGGTATATTGCTCTCCCTGCGGAGCTCCTGCAATACATGATAGCCGTCCACCTTTGGCATCATGATGTCCAGAAGGCACATATCAATCTGTTCTTTCCTTAATAAATCAAGTGCCTGCTGTCCATCCTCTGCCTCTACGACTTCGTATTTCTCATTTTCAAGGTATAACTTTAGTAAATCCCTTATTTCCCGCTCATCATCAGCTACTAAAATCCTATATCCCATTTTGCACTCCTATATTATCTATTGTCACGTCATCCTGTGCTGTACTTCCATATGCAAGTGCCTCATACAAGGCTGCGTTTGTCATAAATCTGTATGGCTCCACATAGAATATTGAGAGTATTCCAAGTGTCAGTATTGAAAGTATATCCCAGCCAATAAATGACAGGTCAAGCACAAATGCCTTCCATTTCTGACCAGACATCATACGCTTACTCTCAGCAAATGCCTGCTTTGATGTCATATCAGGATGGTCTGCCAAAAGGTAAGGTATCATTCTGTACTCGTATGATTTTACAATTCCCGGAATAACAAAGAGCAGTGACCACAGGAATGTATATAAGTCCTTAAGGAACATAGCCTTGACACCGTTTTTGTAATTATGGTCAAAGCCAAAGCCGATTTCCTTTACCTCTGCTTTTGTGTTTAGGTTGGCTATTCCGAATCGTCTGATGCCGATTTCCAATGGATTGACAACAAAGGCATCAATCACTATTGCAATCGCCATTATGATTATGAATATTATAACAAATACTACCACAAAAATCGCTATTGCAGCCACTTCCGGTCCCGGCACTCCAAATGCCTCGTCTATTTCCATATCGCTGTAGTCTGCCTCATCATCATAATCGTAGTCATCATAAAAATCATCGCTGTCATCATAATTATCGGCAGAATCAACTGCACTCGACATTCCGCTTGAAAAACCATCAGATGCGCCACTTGCAAAGCTCGATGCAAGGCTTCCGCTTCCAACCAGCATTGACAGGATTACAGCTACAAGCACTGTCTTCCAGTAATTCCTGCTAAAGGTCTTTCTGCCTTTTTCTTTTAATTCTTTTCTGCTCCACATACACTTATCCTCCATGTGTCGTTCCTTTTGTTGTAGCTATAATATCGCACAAATCTTATTAGCAGACTCGCTTTTCCTTAACGTTATCTTAAATACCAGATTATTTAATACATATTTCTGATATACAGGGCTGTGAGGTACTTCATCTTGTCCTCTGCGCTGTCAAATTCTGTGTTTAAAAGCTTTTTTATATTGGAAATCCTGTATATTACCGTATTGCGGTGTGTATATGTCTCCTCCGCCACCGCCTGAATACTTCCATTATACTTTAGATACAGCTCAAGTGTCTCTACATAATTGCTCTTATGCTTTTGGTCGTATTCTATAAGCGGTCTTAAAGGCTCATCGCTCATCTCCCTTAAAAGCTTCTGGTCATCCACCATATACAGGAGCCGGTATAAGCCCATATCATCAAATTTTACATACATATCCTTCTGGCATACTGCCCGGGTCACTGCTGCCTTTGCCCGCCTGTAGCTGATATACAGCTGGGAAATATCATGTACCTTGCTGCCCGCACCGCAGTACAGCTCAATATCAGGCATTCTCCTGTGGGTGCGCTCCAGCATGCCGCCTACAATCTCATCATAATCCTTCTGGGACACATCATTCATCATGAGGACAAAATTGGAATCATAATAGAAAAAATTACCATTATGGGTGAGATTTTCCACATATATCTGCAATCTGTAGGACAGCTTCCTGCGCTCCACTGTATCCATGGTGTCTAGTCCCTCTGTGGTGAAAAGAACTACCTGAAATTCTCCATCCACGTCATAATATGGTAAAAGCTCCTTGCGATAGTCATCCTGATTGTCCGGCGTCTCTATTGCCTTTATAAGTGCATTGGCAATCTGGTCGTCTGCGGTCTCCTCCAGGAATATTCTCACAGACAAATCCTTTATCATATCTCCAATATATACTTCCCACGGAACCTCTATCAGGGGCAGATCGTTCTCATCACAATATGCTATCAGTTCTTTTGGTATTTCCAGCACATATTCTCCTGTATTAATAATCATTCCTGCTGCATGTTTTTCCACTAAGTGTTTTGCAAGATTTATCAGCTTATCAGCGGTTGTAAAGCCTAATCCGGTAGTTACTGCCAGCTCCTTGCCTGTAAAATTATTCAATATAGCTGTATCTTCTACCATAAGCACCCAGCTTATGGAGTTTGACCAGCCATTTGCGCCTGCAACCATTTTCATCTGATAT
This sequence comes from Bacteroidaceae bacterium, assembly GCA_963620375.1. Taxonomy (GTDB): domain Bacteria; phylum Bacillota; class Clostridia; order Lachnospirales; family Lachnospiraceae; genus Roseburia. Next base: position 5,551 of record CAVFAM010000104.1, on the reverse strand, counting down.
TGATTTTCGCTTGTGATAAGCATATCCTGTATTGTTAAGCCCATTTCGTCACCTGTCTGTAGTTGTTATGTCTCGTTGTCTATATTAATATATCACATTTTTGTGCTCATAGCACATATTTCACCTCACATTTTTATAATCTGAGTCCATTGGACTTTTTTCAGTACATGATATTATATAGTCAACAAATAAATACGAAGGGGGCTTACATATGTTTAGTTTTTCAGATTATAGTAACTCAATGGATTTTGAATATGTTCCTGACTGGTACAGAGCAGAGCGTTATGAGTACTCAGAGCCTCTCAGATTCATGAGGCGCAGCCCTTATGAGATTTCATTATTCCAGAAATTTTCTAATATTTTTTCATAATAATTCCTATAATAAAAACCCGGCGTTTAAGCGTCGGGTTTTTTATTGCCAAAATGCGGAAAAGCTGCCAAAGGCAGCCTTTCTGTATTCTATAGGAGTATATCAGCATCGCCACTTCCTGTTTTGATACTGACTTTTGCGCTTCCATCGCCTACCACATATCCATTGAGGCGGGACTCTACATTTAATCTGGTGCAGACATCCACATCACCGCTTCCTGTGCTTGCTGTAATCTCTGCTCCGGTGTTATCCTTCATCTTAAGCTCTATATCGCCGCTTCCTGTAATAAATTCTGCCTCAGACAGCCTGCCCTCTATCTCAACCTCCTGGTCTCCGCTTCCGCTTCTGCCATAGTATCTGGAGGTTCTGCCTGAAAATTCACAGTCTCCGCTGCTGGTTCTCGCCTCTATCCGGTCTGCTACAATCTTTTGAGCGTCAACATCTCCACTGCTGGTAGATACCTGAAGAGTCTTTGATACAATTCTCTCAAGTGAAGCGTCTCCGCTTGTAGCTCCTGCTTCAATTTCTACTGCCTCTATATCCTGCAGCTTAATGTCTCCGCTTGTAGCAGATACGTTAAGCTTCTGATATTTCGCCCTGCTCGTATATATGTCACCGCTGGCTGTTCTGATGGTAAGTATATCTCCTGCTACTCCATCAAGCTGGACATCGCCGCTTCCTGTTACGACCTCAAGCTCTTTGAAGCCCTCTGGGATTTCTATTGTCACCTTACCAGAATCATAGGTTCTGACTCCAGGTATATCCATATGGAAGCCCAGAAAACCAATGGTGATATTCTTGTTAGTGGTCTCATTTTTCTTTATTCCCACATAGAACACGCCATCCTTCTCATACTGGTAAAAGTTAGACTTACCATCCTGATTGTCAGATTTATTATCATTCTCGTAATTGACATGGAGATTGTCATCCCCAGACTGTCTCACAATCACATCCGCTGCTTTGCAGTCTGCTACGATTTTTCTATATGTACCCAGACAGTCTGATATCACTCTTCTACCTGAGCATGAGCCTTCACTGTCTGCGGTGCTGCACTTCTGGATCCCATCATACATATCGCTTTCTGAAATATTCTCTCCTGTTATATCCTCCTCCGGGATTTCATCTATCATGTCCTGAATATCCCCCAGCTCCCTGATTATCTCCTCCTCAGACTTGCCATGTGACATAGCCTCTGCAAAGTGATTTTCATAATCCTCAAGTATCTCCTGTCTTGTGGCTTCGCTGAATTTTCCTAATTGAATTTCTAACATTTTCATGTACTCATTTTTTGTCATAATGCCCTCCCTATCTGCTTATAAGCCGTTCCACTGCTTCTATAAATTCCTTCCATTCCTTAAGCAGCTCTTCTTCGTATTGGTATCCTTTTTCTGTAAGCTTGTAATACTTTCTGGCTGGACCCGATTCTGACTCCACAAGATATGTGGTGACGTATTCATCTGTCTTGAGCTTTCTGAGTATCGGATAAAGCGTGCCGCTTGCTATTGACATCTCCTCTGATATACGCTCAGTCAGTTCGTAGCCATATTTATCTCCCTGTGCCAGCTGGGATAGTACGCAGATTTCAAGTGCGCCCTTTTTAAACTGTGCGTTCATTTGCTGCCCCCTTTCTTATCTTGGGTATATCATATCACACGCTATTATATAATACAATATAGTATTTTATATTTATTACTATTGTTAGAAAAATAAAAAAAGAAATCACCTCAATCATTATGGGATGATTTCTTTTTGATAAATGCTTTATGTTGTTTTTGTTTCACATATTGATTTACTTCAGAATGGGTGCATACTGCTCATATTTAGCGCTTGCTTCTGTTTCAGTTAATTGAAATTTGTTCATGAGTCTTTTTATAATTTCATTTTTTGCAGCATTATAATCACAGCTTATTTCAATCGTTGTTCTTATAGAAGCCTCTCTATCAGCCTTACTCACAGCTTCTGCCTGGTATCTTTCCATTACTTCACACACTGCAACTGCACCTCCTTTTGTAGTTTTTAACCACTTAACACGATTTGATAATCTCGGAAATTTTGCACCTCATCACACAAGCAATTCAAGTATCCTGCCCAGATTATCAATCTCATAATCAACCCTAAGCCCCATATCATTTATCATGTGATTAGGATTATACCAGCACGTCTTTATCCCGCAGTTATTTCCTCCCCTTATATCACTGGTGAGAGAGTCTCCTATTATCAGAACCTCATCTCTGTTTATTGTTTCTGATGTCTCAGTTTCGATAGCTTCAAATACCGCTTCAAAAAATTTCTCCGATGGCTTCTCATAGCCCATTTCCTCTGATATAAAGCACTTCTCAAGTATCTCTCCGATTCCAGACCGGTCAATCTTTCTATGCTGGGCTACTGCTGTGCCGTTGGTTACTGCGTACTGCTTATACTTCTTATTTAGCTTTACAAGCAGATCGTAGGCATCATCATTGAAGCAGATTGTATCTCCGAGATTTACCTGATAGCCCCTATTAAATGCGTCTGCTTTAGAAGTATCAAGCTTATACTTTGTGAAAAAATCTACAAATCTGCCAATCAAAATCTGCTCCTTGGTCATCTCTCCCCGTTCCAAGGCTTCCCAGTAGCCCCTGTTGATTTGTTTATAGTCTGCTAACATCTGGTCTGTGCAGATACCCAGATTATTCTCCTCAAAGCCTTTCCTGATTGCGGCTTCCTCTGCCTTTTCAAAATTCAGTATTGTTCCGTCTATGTCCCAGAGCAGTATTTTTATTGCCATGTTTCCTCCTTTTTCGCATACCATATATGTATTCAAAATATACCTTTATATAATCTCAAGCGGTGCCGACATCATAATGCTTCTCGGTCTCTCCATCTTGTCAAACTGGATTTCGTAGCATTTATGCTCAGTATCCACAGACAGGACTGTGCCCTCGCCCCAATGCTTATGGGACACCCGACAGCCCTCTTTAATGGTTGGATTGTCAACCTCCTTAAGCACATGCTCATTGCTTTCAAACTGCTTCAGATACTGGGCTTTCAGCTCCTCGTCAATAGGCGTCACATACTTAAGATAGGCTTCATCCACATTAAACACAAATCTGGACGGACACCTGGTGTCTCCTGTAAAGGTAAGTCCATCTGCATCTGACAGAAAAAGCATGTCCTCCGCTCTCGTAAAGGCAACATACGCCAGACGCCTCTCCTCCTCTATATCATCATAGCCAGCCACCCGTGAGCTTGGAAAAATTCCCTCACTTAAACCACATACAAACACGATGGGAAACTCCAGTCCTTTGGAGGCATGGATTGTCATAAGCTTGACACTCCTTTTCTTCTGCTCCTTATCCATATTTGTAAAAAGAGCTATATTCTGCAAATACTCCTCAAGCGAAGTCGTCTCGTAAGATTTCGTCTCATAGTCATATATAGACTGCTTTAATTCAGCCAGATTTTCAAGGCGTTCATCCTCTCCCGCAGCCTTTAAGTCTTCCTCATAGCCTGTTTCTACCAGTATGTTTTCCAGAAGCTCTGTGATTCTCAGGCTTTTGTAACAGCCTTTGTATTTCTCAATCAGCCCGATGTATTCTGATGCCTTGCTTTTTTGTATAAGCTCCTCATTCAGGGACAGCTTCAGTGCCTGATACAGTGAGCAGTTATTCTTCTTCGCCACATTCTCTATCAGCTCAATACGTTTTTTGCCGATATTCCGCCTTGGCTCATTTACAGTCCTTAGAAAAGATATATCATCCTGATTAATCAGCATTTTGAGGTATGATATAACATCCTTTATCTCTTTCCTGCCATAAAATTCCACCCCGCTGTAAATGATATAGGGTATCTTTTTCTGCAAAAACATCTCTTCTATGGGTCTGGACACATGATGGGCACGATACAAAATCGCAATCTCCTCATAGCCACGCCCCTGTCCGGTCAGCTCTTCTATCTTATCAGCAATCCATTTTGCCTCATCCTTTACATCCTTGCCGTGATAGTAGAGTATGTCAGACCCGCCATTTTTTATCGGGATAAGGTTTTTCTCGATTCGTGCTGTGTTTTTTGCAATCATGGAGTTTGAGCCTAATATAATAGAAGGCATTGACCGGTAATTACTGTTCATGATGATTGACCTTGTGCCCGGATGCGTCTTTTCAAAGCCCAGGAAAAGTTTAACATCTGCCCCTCTCCACGAGTAGATTGTCTGGTCAGGGTCGCCGACAACGAAGAGATTTTTATACAGCCCGCTTAGTATGTCGGCAAGACCATACTGCCTCCTGCTCACATCCTGAAATTCATCAACCATCACATATTGCAGCCTGCTCTGCCAGAATTTGCGCACATCATCAAAGTTTTCCAATATATAATAGGTGTAATTAATCAGGTCATCATAATCAAGAGAATAGTTCTTTTTCTGCTCCATAAGATATCCATAAAAAATCACGTCATCCTGAGTGACTGCCTCATGGTATTCTGCCCTCAAATCCTCATTATCAGTCTGCATCATAAGCAGAATATACCCCAAATCATTTTTCCTCTCGCATATCATATCTCTGGCAATAGAATAGGGATAGCGCCTTGTGTCGATATGATTTTCCTCATATATGCTGTGCAGTATGGTATTTTGGTCCTGCTCATCAATCACATTAAAATTCCTCGGATAATGCAGGAGGTGAATGTCCTCACGAAGCTCCTTGACGCAAAAGCCATGAAAGGTGCATATATAGCCTGTGTCATGGTCTCCTATCAGGGTACGGATTCTTGCCCTCATCTCTCCTGCTGCCTTATTGGTAAAGGTAACACACAGGATATTTTCTGTGGGAATACCCAGCTCTTCTACCAGATAGGCATAGCGGTGTGTAAGCGCCTTGGTCTTACCGCTCCCTGCGCCTGCCACTACCTGTACATATCCTTCTGTTGTCTCTACAGCTTCTCTCTGCTGTGGATTAAGTCCTTGTAAAATATCCATTGTGTGCTCCTGTGTAATACAGCCTGAAAAATAGTTATGCAAATACTATACCACATTCATCGAGCTTTGCCAAACATATGTTTTGTACACCTTATTCTTTTTATATTATCTCTTTCTCAGAAGCGCTGCATACTCTGGGTCTGTCCTCCATATTGAGTCCTCCATCAGACCTCCCTCTTCCTCTGGCTTGTCGTAGTACTCCTCACTTATAAACCTGACCCTGTATG
>CAVFAM010000103.1:0-4644 GCA_963620375.1 Bacteroidaceae bacterium | reverse complement strand
GCTGTAAGCTCACACCACTTGATAACGGCATGATAAAATGCGTATTTGATGAGCCACAGCGGGCTATGACACCGGGACAGGCAGCAGTCTTTTATCAGGATGACTATGTGCTCTGCGGTGGAACAATTGAGAAAATGAATTAATATAAGCAAAAAGTCCAGACTATCTAAGGATAGTAGTGGACTTTTTGATTTTTTCTGCTATAATAGTTTCTGGCATATGCCGAATTGTATCTTCAAAAATACAATCCCTACCTTGACACTAGGAATATGCCGTGTATAATCTATCTTAGTAATCCTAGTAACGCACTAGGATATTGAAATAACTAACTATTATGTGCCTGATACAGCAGACACAAATCAAAATAAGAGAAGAAAAGAAGGAGAGATTATGGACAAACTTATTTATTTAGATAATGCAGCAACAACAAAAGTATTACCAGCAGTATTAGACGAGATGTTACCTTATTTCTCAGAGACTTATGGAAACCCATCAGCAGTATACAGCTTTGCATCAAAGGCTAAGTCAGCAGTTGATAAGGCAAGAGATTCAGTAGCCAGTCTTATAGGAGCCAAGTCAGAGGAAATATATTTCACAGGCGGTGGAAGCGAGTCTGACAACTGGGCACTCAAGGCGACAGCAGAGGCATATGCTTCAAAAGGAAAGCATATCATCACATCAAAGATTGAGCACCACGCAATACTTCACACAGCAGCATGGCTTGAGAAGCAGGGCTATGAGGTGACATATATAGATGTAGACGAGGATGGAGTAGTAAAGCTTGATGAGCTTGAGGCTGCAATCAGACCAGACACAATCCTTATCTCAATCATGGCAGCAAATAACGAGATTGGAACAATCCAGCCTATCAAGGAAATCGGTGAGATTGCAAAGAAGCACGGTGTGCTTTTCCACACAGACGCAGTACAGGCATTCGGACATATTCCAATCAATGTAGATGAGATGAACATCGATATGCTCTCAGCCAGCGGACACAAGATTCACGGACCAAAGGGAATCGGTGTAATGTATATCAGAAAGGGCGTTAAAATCCGCTCATTCATACACGGTGGAGCCCAGGAGAGACAGAGACGTGCCGGAACTCACAATGTACCTGGTATCGTAGGACTTGGAAAAGCAGCTGAGCTTGCATCAGAGAACATGGATAAAATCATGAAGCAGGAGTCAGAGTTAAGAGACTACATGATAAAGAGAGTACTTGACGAGATTCCATACACCAGATTAAACGGACACAAGACAGACCGTCTGCCAAATAACGTAAGCTTCTGCTTCAGATTCATAGAGGGAGAGTCACTCCTTATATTACTTGACCAGAGCGGCATCTGCGCAAGCAGTGGTTCAGCATGTACATCAGGTTCACTTGACCCATCACATGTACTTCTTGCAATCGGACTGCCACACGAGATAGCCCATGGCTCACTCAGAATAAGTATGTCAGAGGAGACTACAAAGGAAGACATCGATTACACAGTAGACAAGCTCAAGGGAATCGTTGAGAGACTCAGAAGTATGTCACCACTTTACGAGGATTTTGTGAAGAATAATAAGTAAATCTTTTGTGAAAGATACAAATCGATTATTTATATAGAAAGAATGAGGAAAAATTATGTATAGCGAAAAGGTAATGGACCATTTTAATAACCCAAGAAACGTAGGAGAGATGGAGAATCCAAGCGGTGTAGGTACAGTTGGAAACGCAAAATGTGGAGACATCATGAGAATGTACCTTGATATAGATGATAACCAGATTATCAGAGAGGCAAAATTCAAGACATTTGGCTGTGGAGCAGCAGTTGCAACAAGCAGCATGGCTACAGAGCTTGTAAAGGGCAAGACAGTACAGGAAGCTCTTGAGGTTACAAACAAGGCAGTTATGGAGGCTCTTGATGGACTTCCACCAGTAAAGGTACACTGCTCACTTCTCGCAGAGGAAGCTATCCATGCAGCATTATGGGATTATGCAGAGAAGCACAATATCAAGATTGAGGGTCTTGAGAGACCAGTAAACGATATAAGCGAGAAGGAAGAGGAAGAAGAATACTAAATCCAATCGTGTGAAACAGATTATTTGCTATAGCAGGCAGATAATCTGTTTTTTTATATTTGGAAAATTATTTTTATATATATTTTTCAAAAACCTATTGACATAGTAGGAATAGTAGGATATTATACCAATATCAACAACACCTACTAAACAAGTAGGAGATAAAGGGATTACAACCAATAAGAAAGAGAGGAAGCAGCGATGGTCAACTGGGAATCACAAACAATTGCAAAGGACGGACGAATGTGTATGCGAATGTGCAGCCGATTGACAGGTTGCTGCAGCAGATAGATTTAACCAGACTGACAGGCAAAACCCAGATGTTATAAGACAGAGCGGGAAATTAAACTGATTAACAAAAGTAAAATATAAAACGAAATTATGAGATAAGAATAGGAGATTAAAATTATGAGCAAGAAACATTACGCAGATAGAGATTTAAAATTCGAGACATTACAGTTACACGTAGGACAGGAGAGCGCAGACCCTGTAACAGATGCAAGAGCAGTACCAATTTACCTTACATCATCATATGTGTTCCACAACAGTGAGCACGCAGCAGACAGATTCGGACTCAGAGATGCAGGAAACATCTACGGAAGACTTACAAACCCAACACAGGGTACATTCGAGGCAAGAATCGCAGCCCTTGAAGGTGGTACAGCAGCACTTGCAGTTGGTTCAGGAGCAGCAGCACTTGCTTATACATATCAGGCAGTAGCTCATGCAGGAGACCATATCGTAGCAGCAAAGAACATCTACGGTGGAACATACAACCTCCTTGCACATACACTTCCAGATTATGGAATTACAGCTACATTTGTTGACCCATTTGATTATGATGGAATCAAGGCAGCTATCCAGCCAAACACAAAGGCAATCACAATCGAGACACTTGGAAATCCAAACTCAGAGGTAGTAGATATCGCAAGAATCGCAGATATCGCACATGAGGCAGGAATCCCACTTATCGTAGATAATACATTTGCCACACCTTACCTTGTAAGACCAATCGAGTACGGTGCAGATATCGTAATCCATTCTGCAACAAAATTCATCGGTGGTCATGGAACAACAATCGGTGGTGTAATCGTAGATTCAGGAAACTTCGACTGGGCACAGAATGACAAGTGGCCATGGTTCACAGAGCCAAACGTATCATACCACGGAGTAAGCTTCGCAAAGGATACAGCACCAGCAGCATTTGTAACATACATCAGAGCTATCCTTCTTCGTGATACAGGAGCTACATTATCACCAGTACACGCATTCATCTTCTTACAGGGACTTGAGACATTATCCCTTAGAGTTGAGCGTCATGTAGAGAATGCCTTAAAGGTAGTTAAGTACCTTGAGAGCCAGCCATTAGTTGAGAAGGTAAATCATCCATCAATCTCAACTGACCCAGAGCAGCAGAAGTTATACAAGAAGTATTTCCCAAATGGTGGTGGATCTATCTTCACATTTGAAATCAAGGGTGGAGCAAAGGAAGCACAGGAGTTCATCGATAACCTTGAGTTATTCTCACTCCTTGCAAACGTAGCAGATGTTAAGTCACTTGCTATTCATCCAGCATCAACAACACACTCAGAGTGCAACGAGGCTGAGCTTTTAGACCAGGGAATCAAGCCAAACACAATCCGTCTTTCAATCGGAACAGAGAATATCGATGACATCATTGAAGATTTGGATGAGGCATTCAAGGCACTTGCATAAAACGACGTTAAAGTTTTCAATTTTATGATAAAAGGGTATAATATATATTGATTTTATTTTGAAAGCGTAGCACTTAAATAACACAATATTTGGAAAGGAATTACAAATCATGGCTAACATATATAAGGGCACAGTGGATTTAATCGGAAATACTCCACTTGTAGAGCTTACACATATTGAAAAGAAGTTTGACCTTGAGGCAAGACTTTTAGCAAAAGTTGAATATTTCAATCCAGCAGGTTCTGTAAAGGACAGAGTTGCAAAGGCTATGATTGAGCAGGCTGAGGCTGACGGAAAGTTAAAGCCTGGCTCTACAATCATCGAGCCAACATCAGGAAACACTGGTATCGGTCTTGCTGCAATCGCAGCGGCAAAGGGTTACAGAACCATTATTGTGCTTCCAGAGACAATGTCTGTTGAGAGAAGAAACATTATCAAAGCTTATGGTGCAGAGATTGTTTTATCAGATGGTACAAAGGGTATGAAGGGGGCAATCGAGAAGGCAAACGAGCTTCACGAGGAGATAAAGGACAGCTTTATTCCAGAGCAGTTTGATAATCCAGCCAACCCAGCAGCCCACAGAACCGGAACAGGACCAGAAATCTGGAGAGACACAGATGGAGAGGTTGATGCCTTTGTAGCTGGAGTAGGAACAGGCGGAACAATCACAGGTGTAGGTGAATTCCTTAAGGAAAAGAAGCCAGATGTCAAAATCGTAGCGGTAGAGCCAGCAACATCAGCAGTACTTTCAACAGGAAAGTCAGGCCCACACAAGATTCAGGGAATCGGAGCAGGTTTTGTACCAAGCATTTTAAATACAGAAGTCTATGATGAGATAATTCCAGTAGAAAACGAAGTATCAT
>CAVFAM010000102.1:0-5015 GCA_963620375.1 Bacteroidaceae bacterium | reverse complement strand
GACCATCTATCCCCTTTGAATAATCCAGGCACTTTTCTATCTTTAAGCCACAAAGCTCTCCTGTCAGGCTTCTAAAATCTCTCATTATAGCCTGCATTTTTTCAGAACCCTGCGCACCTTCAAATTCATATGAATGCAGGGTGTTGAGACAATAGCCATATTTGCTGTAGAGTTCATTAAGCTTATCCAGAAGAGATATGCCCTTTGTCTTATAATAGGCAAACATCTCGCAGATAAGAAATGCTCCATCTACCGCATCCTTATCCCTCACATACGAGCCACTCAGATAACCATAGCTCTCCTCAAAGCCAAAGATATAGTCCTTTTCTCTGCCCTGTTTTTCCATAAATCCAATCTGCTCACCGATAAACTTAAAGCCCGTAAGCACATTTATGGTCTTTACTCCGTAATTATCTGCAATCTGCTGGCCTAAATCGGTTGTCACAATAGTTTTAACCATGACAGGCTCTGCCGGCATAGTGCCCTGGGCTATCCTGCGCTCACAGATAAAGTTAAAGAGCAGACATCCAGTCTGGTTTCCTGACAGCAGTACATAGTCCCCATTGTCATCCTTTACCGCAATTCCAACCCTGTCGCAGTCAGGGTCTGTGGCAAGAAGCAGGTCTGCATTAGTCTTTTTAGCATATTCGATTCCAAGAGCCATAGCTTCCCTTATCTCAGGATTAGGATATGGGCAGGTCGGGAAATTTCCGTCTGGCTGCTCCTGCTCCTTTACGATAGTGATATTGCTGAAGCCGGTCTCCTTTAAGGCTCTTGTAACAGGCTTTAATCCTGTACCGTTCAGGGGTGAATAAACTATGGCAACATTCCTGTCAACCTCTTCCCCCTTCAAGACAGACTGCTCTTTCACCTCATTTATAAAAGCGTCAAGCACCCCATCTTCTATATATTTAATCCTTGAAGCCTTCACTCCATCATCAAAGCCGCATCTTGAGACACCCTCAAAAATATCTACTTTCTCAATTTTCTCAAGAATATCTGCGGCAGCCTCAGTTGTAATCTGACAGCCATCACTGCCATATACCTTGTAGCCATTGTATTTTGAAGGATTATGTGAGGCAGTAATCATGACACCTGCACTGGCATGTAAATACCTGACAGCAAAGGACACAGTAGGCACTGGAAGAAGCTCAGACCAGATATTAACCGCAATATCGTTAGCAGCAAAAACTTCAGCCGCAACCTTGGCAAAGCTGTCCGACTTAATTCTGCTGTCATATCCAATCACAACAGATGGCTTATCATAGTTCTTATTGAGATAATCCGCTAACCCCTGAGACGCCTTTGCGACAGTGTAAATATTCATCCTGTTTGTACCAGCACCAATCACACCTCTAAGTCCACCTGTGCCAAAAGCCAGATTTCTGTAGAAAGCGTCCTCTTTTTCAGCATCATCATCTGCCATGTCAGAAAGCTCTGCCCGTAAATCAGAGTCTCCGACAGCCTTTTCAAGCCAGATTTTATATTCCTTATTCCAGTCTTTCTCCATTTTCTACACCTCCATAATTTTCTTATTTTTATACTTAATCTCACATATCTTAATGAATTTCAAGCTTCCCACCTCATATCCCCAGATAACCGAATGGCATACAGTTGTTTTACAGAACAAAATATGAACTGCACCGAGGTTCCATAATCCCCGCAACGGATAAAACCATACAAATTTGTACACCCTATCCACGATTAAGTCTCGGTGCTGACTTCATATTTTTTCTGGAAAATACACTGTATGCCAGTAGGTTTCACAACCCATAAAGTGGGAAGCCCCCAAAATTGATGATACCAATATTTCTATATTGTGGAGAGCACTGCCTCCAGCTCCCCCACAATCTCAACCTTTCCAAACTGATTAGGAATAATAAAATTATCCCCCTTCTTAATCGGCTGTCCATTTATTATTCCACTTCCATCTGTGACAGTCACATTGAGGAATGGATATTCCTGCTCAAATTCCACCCTGCCCTCAAGGTTCAGATGAAATACCCTGTAAAAATCACAGCTGTAGAGTGGAACAATCTCATTTTTTATCTGATTAGTTGTATGGAAAATACAGTTTTCTGCCGACTTTGCCGGAACAGTGATTACATCAATGCTCTGCTTGATGTGAAGCTCTCTGGGTTTACCATTTGACAGCCTGTCATAATCATAAACCCTGTAGGTTATATCGCTGTTCTGCTGGGTCTCAAGAATCAATAAGCCACCCTTGATTGCATGGACTGTTCCCGGGTCAATCTGGATAAAATCACCCTTTTTCACAGGGATTTCCCTGATTAACTCAGACCATTTTCCCTCTCTTATGTCTTCTTTAAGCTCATCCCTGGTCTTTGCATTATGACCTACCACAAGGGATGCGTTTTCCGGGCAGTCAAGCACATACCAGCACTCAGTCTTGCCAAATGAACCATGTTCATGTTCCATTGCATAAGCATCATCCGGATGTACCTGTATACTCAAATCACTCTTTGCATCAATTATTTTTACCAGAAGAGGAAAACGGTCTGTGTCGGGATTTCCAAAAACCTCTGGATGCTTATCCCAGAGCTTTGACAGGTTCCAGCCCTCATATCTGCCGTACTTTGTCCTGCCATCACCATTTGGATGGGCTGAGATACCCCAGCACTCGCCTATATCATCTCCAGCCACATTATAGCCGAACTGGTCTCGTATTCTGGTACCGCCCCAGATATTATGGGTGCATACAGGCTCCAGAAATACTATTTCCTTGCTTATCTGGTTTCTTGAAAGCGACCTGCCATTTGTCTTTATGACATCACTGTACCAGTATGCCGAATCCTTTACTATCCGCCTCTGGTTATGGTAATCCACATATACTATTCCAAATCTTTCTCTGTAGCCCTTTTCCCATTCCAGATTGTCGAGAAATGTCCAGACAAAATATCCTCTTACATCTGCACCTTCATCAATGGCATGCTCCATCTCGCCAATATACTCATCCAGAAAGGTTATTCTGTCATAATCATGAACCCTGCCATCCGGCGCAATATTATCGTGGCAGCCCATTCCATTTTCTGTTATAAAAAGTGGCAGTGGGTATCTCTCCGTCAAAAACTTTATACCATAATAAAATGCCTTTGGTGTAATCGGCCAGTCAACTGCTGTCACAGGGCTGCCCGGCTCTCTCTCCACGTATTCAGGCTTGCCATTTTCGCCAGCCCTTATGTAATAACCATTGTATATATTCTGTCCCATAAAGTCCAAAGGCTGGTGGATAAGCTCCATATCCTCCTCAGTAATTTCAGGAAGATAGGCTGCATACTTTTTAAGTCCCTCTTCTGGATAGTGTCCTAAAAATACTGGGTCAGAAAACCATGACACATTCCATGCCCAGCGCTCAATAGGGTTTTCAAATCCAAAGTAAACCCGCTTCGCTGCCTCTATATCCTCTTTGGAATCTGTATATGGGTAGGCAACTCCACCTGTAGGAGCATAGCCTATCCTTATTTTCTGCTTTGCATATTTTCTCAGGTTAATGACAGCCTGACCATGCGCCTTAAGTAAATTATGGGCAATCAGGAATGAGTCCTTTATAGACACATGGTTTCCCGGTGCATGTTCACCAGTCATATGACCGAGCAGCACTACGCACTGTGGCTCATTAAATGTGATAAAGTCCTCACATATGTCTGAAAAGTTTTCTGCCACAACCTTCGCATACTCTCCAAACCAGTCCACCACGTCGGGGTTCATCCAGCCTCCCTTATGGTAGAGTGCCTTGGGAAATTCCCAATGAAACAGAGTAATATACGGCTTTATGCCATTCTGCTTCATGGTGCATATCATGTCCCTGTACATCTCGATAGCCTTGGTATTTACTTTTCCAGTTCCCTCTGGCAGGATTCTTGACCAGTTTAATGAAAATCTATAAGCCTTGATTCCTATATTTTTCATCAGGCTGTAGTCATCCTTGTACCTGTGCATGTGGTCACAGGCAACTTCTCCTGTCTGATTCTCATAGCCATGACCTTCTGCTAAAAAGTCATCCCATATCATCTCTCCCCTGCCATCCTGGGGGTCTGTTCCTTCTATCTGATATGCGCTGCTTGCAACGCCCCATACAAAATCATCTCGAAACATAATTAACTCCTTGCCTCTATAATTGAAGCTATATAAAACGGTACCAGACACTCCTCTGATTCGACTATCTCGATTTGAACCTTGTGCCTGCCATAGGCTGTGTGCTCTGTTATGGTCTTAAGCTCCAGCTTATCGCCCCAGTCCTCATCAAAGTTTGCGTCCAAATCAACACTGTGTTCATAATCTCCATCTACAGTGACCCTGGCTATGGGTGCAGGCTTTAAAACTGACCTTCTGTATTGTACAGAAACGCCCTGTCCCTCCACCTCAAAGGCTATTGAGTCACCCTTTTTTATTGCATACCAGCCATTCTTAAAGCAGTCCCTTATGTCCCGCTGGGCAGTAGTGTCCTTTACAAAACCATTCAGGGCAGGTATACAGTTCCTGTTATCATACCTGAAGGAATGCTCGTAGGTGTCTTCTGTCTCCGGCGCAGGAAAGTCTCCTGCGTCATCAAAGGATTGGCTTTCAGGCTCATCTATTCCAGCCAAAACCCTGTTCAGGAAAAAGCTTATAACCGATGCCACCAGCTCATGTCCCTTATCATTTGGGTGCAAATCATCCGGTGTAATATCCCTGTTTTCTATCCTGCCTGCAAGAAGCTCAGGATATATGCTGCTCTGCATACTGATACATGGCAGCTCATATCGCCTGCCGATTTTTGCATGTACCAGCTGGGCATTGGCTCCATTGTCGTAGCGGACATTGTGGGCTATAAGCATGGCTGGTTTTGTCTCCGACATATAGATTCGCCTGATAAGCCCCTCATAGGTCTCCATAAAGTGCTCATCACTCTCGTCATTTACCGAAAACTCAACAAGCACAAAATCAGGCTTATGCTTTAACAAATCATCCTCCACTCTGGCTGCCCCAAACTGTGATGTGGTGCCTCCTATGCC
>CAVFAM010000101.1:1794-12024 GCA_963620375.1 Bacteroidaceae bacterium | reverse complement strand
TATTAATGCTGTGAGTGATGTAACTGACACAGAAAAAATTGAAACTGCAAATACTCAAAATACAAACACTGAGAGTGATGCTTTTGACACCATCCTCACCTATGCAACAAAAACCACCTGTCAGGGTTGCAGCATAGATGAGTCCTTCCTGCTGTGGCTTGACGCCAGATATGGTGACACAGCAATTTTAGATATAGCATATGACATGAGCCACGGAAACGGCAAAACAGAAGTCTGGTATGACAACACAGGCGAGAGTATAAGGGTGCTGTGGCTTGGATATTGCAGAGACTTGAGCTATTCCACCTACATGCTTGATAATGTAGTATGGCTAGACGATATGAATGTTGCAGATGTCGATACAGACAAGAGTGTCAATGAAAACACCATAACAGGCAATGTGACAAACACTACATCAGATACGGTGACAGATAAAACAGTAACAATCGACCTAGTCGGTGACATAAATCTGGCTGACGACTGGTACACCATGGAAGCCGCCGCACAAAAAGGCGGCGTGTCAGACTGTATATCAGAAAACGTCCAGTCCGAGCTTGCATCCGCAGATATATCAGTGGTCAACAATGAGTTTGTATACGAGGATGGCGGGACTCCTCTCGCTGGGAAGACTTACACCTTTGGAGCTGCAACAGAGAATGTGGAGCTTCTAAAGGTATTCAGCGCAGACATTGTGACTCTGGCAAATAACCATGTCTATGATTATGGTGAGGAGGGACTTATAAGCACTCTTGATACCTTAGATAAGGCTGGGATCCCATATGTGGGAGCTGGAAGAAATCTCAAGGAAGCCTCTGCCATAAAGTATTTTGTGGTAAAGGGCAGAAAAATAGCCTTTGTATCAGCAACGGAAATAGAAAAATTCGCAAAGTATACAAAGGAAGCCACTGCTACAAGCCCAGGCGTGATAAAAACCATTGACACCTCTCTTTTTTGCAGCATAATCGCAGAAGCTAAGGCAAATGCTGATTATGTGGTTGCCTGTGTCCACTGGGGCATTGAGGGCAAAAATGATTTTGAAGCAGAGCAGCGGAGTATGGCGGAGGATTACGCAAAGGCTGGTGCAGATGTGGTAATAGGAGGACATCCGCACAGGCTGCAGGGTGTTGAATTTATAGGAGACACACCGATTGCCTACAGTCTGGGAAACTTCTGGTTTTCTACAGGGACAATCTATACTACAATCGCCCAAATCAGGATAGATGAAAGCGGTGAGCTGTCACTTTACATGATTCCGTGTATACAGCAAAATCTCACCACATCCATTTTGACAGAGGAGTCAGAGATTGATGATTTTTACAAATATGTGGCGGATGTATCCTATGGAGTGGGTATTGATGCAGATGGTAAGTTCTACAATTCATTTGAAGTAATCGAGAATGAGAAAACAAACTCTGATTATTCTAATGCAGGAAAGTTAAATTATAGCAATCCAGCAGATAACAATATGACAGAAAGTAATGTAACCGAAAGTAATATAACCGAGGACATCTTCAAATACAGGTCAGGCACAGCCTACGCCACCCACAGCGACCTGGTGGATTTGGAGGGCAGACCAATAGATATAGTTGGAAATCTACAGTAGAATTAGTTGAAGAATTAGTTAAGTAAAACTTGCAAAATCACAGAAATTATGTAATATAGAAGAGTAGAAGTGGTTAAAAAATTCACAAAGAAAAGAGGATATTGATATGAGCAAAAGACCAGTAGTATTAATGGTACTTGATGGTTACGGTTTAAACGACCGCACAGAGGGTAATGCTATTGCTATGGCAAACACTCCTGTTATGGATAAATTAATGGCTGAGTGCCCATTTGTAAAGGGTGCAGCTTCAGGACTTGCAGTAGGACTTCCAGACGGACAGATGGGGAACTCTGAGGTAGGTCACATGAATATTGGTGCTGGACGTATTATTTACCAGGACTTAACACGTATTACAAAGGCAATTGATGATGGAGAGTTCTTCGAGAACAAGGGACTTCTTCAGGCTATGGAAAACTGCAAAAAGAACGACTCAGACCTTCATCTCTGGGGACTTTTATCTGATGGTGGAGTACACAGCCACATCACACATCTCTATGGATTGCTTGAGATGGCAAAGAAGCAGGGACTTTCTAAGGTATATGTACATGCCTTCCTTGATGGCCGTGACACACCACCTGCATCAGGAAAAGATTATGTAGCACAGTTACAGGCCAAGATGGATGAAATCGGAGTAGGTAAGATTGCTTCCCTTTCAGGCCGTTACTATGCTATGGATAGAGATAACAACTGGGATAGAGTACAGAAAGCATATGATTCTCTCACAAAGGGAGAGGGCGTTAAGGCTACAGATGCAGTTAAGGCTATGGAAGAGTCTTATGCAAATGATGTAACAGATGAGTTCGTACTTCCAACAGTTATCACAACAGAGGATGGCACACCACTTTCAGTAGTAAAGGATGGAGATTCTGTAATCTTCTTCAACTTCCGTCCAGACCGTGCCCGTGAGATGACAAGAGCATTCTGTGATGACAAGTTCACAGGCTTTGAGAGAGATTTCTTAAAGACAACATTTGTATGCTTCAAGGATTATGATGAGACAATTCCAAACAAGATTATCGCATTTGAGAAGGAAGCTATCGCAAACACACTTGGCGAGTACCTTGCAAAATGTGGCAAGAAGCAGCTTCGTCTTGCTGAGACTGAGAAGTATGCCCATGTAACATTCTTCTTTAACGGTGGAGTTGAGGAGCCAAACGTAGACGAGTTCCGTCTCCTTGTAAACTCACCAAAGGATGTAGCAACATATGATCTTAAGCCTGAGATGAGCGCTCCAGAGGTTGGAATGGACTTAGTTGAGGCTATCAAGTCAGACAAGTATGATGCAATCATCATCAATTTTGCAAACCCTGATATGGTAGGACATACAGGAGTTATCCCAGCAGCAGTAAAGGCTGTTGAGAAGGTTGACGAGCTTGTAGGTAAGGCTGTTGACGCTGTCAAGGAAGTTGACGGAGCACTGTTTATCTGTGCTGACCACGGAAATGCAGAGAAGATGATTGACTATGAGACAGGCGAGCCACACACAGCTCATACAACAAACCCTGTTCCATTTATCCTTGTAAATGCTGACCCATCATACAAGCTTCGTGAGGGTGGATGTCTTGCAGATATCGCACCAACACTTCTTGAGCTTATGGGACTTGAGCAGCCAAAGGAAATGACAGGAAAGTCACTTATCGTAAAATAAATTTGTATTGACATAATATAGCTGCAAGGCGGGTTTAGCTTTTCAATGATGAAAGGTCTACCCGCCTTTTTATACCGATGTATAAGTGGTGCTTATAAGCATGATTAAATATATAAATATACTTATAAACGCATTGACTTATGAAAACGCACTGTTATATAATCTCTTCGTAACATCATAGCTGTCCGTACCGGGGCTGTATGTTACGACACATAACAGGTGTTATATCACCATAAAAAGTAAATTTACGCATAAGATGGAGGAAAGTCATGCAGGAATTTAAACCATTTAAAGAAGGAAAAGTCAGAGAGGTATATGATAACGGAGAGAGCTTAATCATTGTAGCTACAGACCGTATATCAGCGTTTGATAATATTTTAAAAAATAAAATCACAGATAAGGGTGCAATCCTTACTCAGATGTCAAAATTCTGGTTTGAATTCACAAAGGATGTCGTTTCTAACCATATGCTTTCAGTTGATACAAAGGATATGCCTGAATTTTTCCAGCAGGAGAGATTCGATGGAAACAGTATGATGTGCAAGAAGCTTGAGATGATTCCAATTGAGTGTATCGTCCGTGGATACATCACAGGAAGCGGCTGGGCAAGCTACAAGGAGAATGGAACAGTCTGCGGAATCAAGCTCCCAGAGGGACTTGTGGAGTCTGATAAGTTGCCTGAGCCAATCTACACACCATCTACAAAGGCAGACCTTGGAGACCATGATGAGAATATCTCATTTGAGCAGTCAGTAGAGGTACTTGAGAAGATTTATCCTGAGAAGGGCAGAGAGTATGCAGAGAAAATTCGTGACTACACTATTGCACTTTACAAGAAGTGTGCAGAGTATGCTTTAAGCAAGGGAATCATCATTGCAGATACCAAGTTTGAGTTTGGTCTTGATGAAAACGGAGAGGTTGTACTGGGAGACGAAATGCTTACACCAGACAGCTCACGCTTCTGGCCATTAGAGGGCTACAAGCCAGGACAGGGACAGCCTTCATTTGACAAGCAGTATGTAAGAGACTGGCTCAAGGCTAACCCAGACAATGATTTCCTTCTTCCAGAGGAAGTTGTCACAAAGACTGTAGACAAGTACAAAGAGGCATATGAGCTTCTCACAGGTACAAAATTCAGCAGATAATTTAACTGATACAGTGCCATCATGAATACAGGTATACATGGTGAGCGCAGCTTACAGTACATATAGAATATAATTTATATAGGACAAAAAATATGAGCCAGAATGAAATTTACAATAGTTATTATGACAATGACGAGCTTCATGAGGAGTGTGGAGTCTTCGGCATGTATGATTTTGATGGGGGAGACGTAGCATCAAGCATATACTATGGTTTGTTTGCCCTGCAGCACAGAGGACAGGAGAGCTGCGGTATTGCCGTTAGTGAGACAAGCGGACCAAAGGGAAAGGTCACATCCTACAAGGGCATGGGACTGGTAAATGAGGTCTTTACCCCTGATATTCTGGAGCCTATGAAGGGAGATATCGGAGTAGGACATGTCAGATATTCCACAGCAGGCTCTTCAACAAGAGAGAATGCACAGCCACTGGTACTTAACTATGTAAAGGGTACACTTGCCATGGCTCATAATGGTAATCTGATTAATGCTTCAGAGCTCCGTCATGAGCTGGAGTATACAGGAGCTATTTTCCAGACAACCATAGATTCTGAGGTTATAGCTTATCATATAGCAAGAGAGCGTCTTAACTCAAAGACAGCAGAGGAAGCTGTGAGAAGAGCCTGCATGAAGCTCAAGGGAGCCTATGCACTGGTAGTAGCCAGCCCTAGAAAACTCATAGCAGCAAGAGACCCATTTGGCTTTAAGCCTCTCTGCATTGGAAAACGTGACAATGCCTATATTGTCACATCAGAGACCTGTGCCCTTGACACAATCGGGGCAGAGTTTGTCAGGGATGTAAAGCCTGGTGAGGTAGTAACCATAAGCCCTGAAAAAGGCATAGAGTCAGACGTGACAATGGCTATTGCGCCGGAAAAAGAAGCAAGATGTGTATTCGAGTACATATATTTTGCAAGACCGGACAGCCATATAGATGGGGTCAGTGTGTACAGCTCCAGAATAAAGGCAGGAAAATTCCTGGCTATGGATTCACCAGTTGAAGCTGACATCGTGACTGGAGTTCCAGAGTCTGGAAATGCAGCAGCCCTGGGATATTCCCTCCAGTCCGGCATACCATATGGCACAGCCTTTGTAAAAAACGGATATGTAGGACGTACCTTTATAAAGCCAAAGCAGTCCAGCAGGGAGTCAAGCGTACAGATTAAGCTAAATGTCTTAAAGGAGGCTGTTGCCGGCAAACGAGTTATCATGATTGATGACTCAATCGTAAGAGGAACCACCTCAGACAGAATCGTAAAAATGTTAAGAGACGCAGGAGCGGCAGAAGTCCATGTAAGGATTTCTTCACCACCATTTTTGTGGCCATGCTATTTCGGAACAGATATTCCTGCAAGAGAGCAGCTTATAGCCTACAACAGGACAATAGAGGATATCAGAAAAATAATCGGGGCAGACTCACTGGGCTACCTTGAGCTTGACCGTTTAAAAGAGCTGGCAGAAGGACTTCCAATCTGCACAGGCTGCTTTAATGGCAGATATCCGATGGAGCCGCCAAAGGAAGATATCAGAGGAGAATACTTTGACAAGGAAATAGACCTTGAGAGAAGGATGCTAAACCGTTAAAATGGTATCAGATGCAAAATCATAAACACATGCAAAAAGGAGAAATTTATGAGCACAGATAGATATTCAAGCCCATTAGGAGAGAGATATGCCAGCAAGGAGATGCAGTATATTTTCTCACAGGATATGAAGTTTTCTACATGGAGAAGACTCTGGATTGCCCTTGCAGAGACAGAGATGGAGCTTGGACTTTCAGAGAATGGCAAGCCTGTTATCTCACAGGAGCAGATTGACGAGATGAAGGAGCACATCACAGACATAAACTATGATGTTGCAAAAGAGAGAGAAAAATTAGTACGTCATGATGTAATGAGCCATGTATACGCATATGGACAGCAGTGTCCAAAGGCAGCAGGTATTATCCACCTTGGAGCTACATCATGCTATGTAGGTGACAACACAGATATAATCGTCATGAATGAGGCATTGAAGCTGGTTCACAAAAAGCTTGTAAGTGTAATCGCAGAGCTTGCAAACTTTGCTGACAAGTACAAGAACCAGCCAACACTTGCATTTACACATTTCCAGCCAGCCCAGCCTACAACAGTAGGAAAGAGAGCTACACTCTGGGCACAGGAATTTTTAATGGACTTAGAGGATTTGGAATATGTACAGAGCACACTTAAGCTTCTTGGCTCTAAGGGTACAACTGGTACACAGGCAAGCTTCCTTGAGCTTTTCAATGGAGACCATGATACAATCGACAAGATTGACCCAATGATTGCAAAGAAGATGGGCTTTGACGCATGCTATGCGGTGTCAGGACAGACATATTCCCGTAAGGTAGACACAAGAGTCTTAAATGTACTTGCAGGAATCGCAGCAAGCGCACACAAGATGTCAAACGACATCAGACTTCTCCAGCACCTGAAGGAGGTTGAGGAGCCATTTGAGAAAAATCAGATTGGTTCATCAGCTATGGCTTACAAGAGAAATCCAATGAGAAGTGAGAGAATCGCTTCCCTTTCAAGATATGTGATGGTAGATGCCCTCAATCCAGCTATCACATCAGCAACACAGTGGTTTGAGAGAACACTTGATGATTCAGCAAACAAGCGTCTTTCTATTCCAGAGGGCTTCCTCGCTATAGACGGAATCCTTGATTTATGCCTCAATGTAGTAGATGGACTTGTGGTATATCCAAAGGTTATCGAGAAACACTTTATGGCTGAGATACCATTTATGGCAACAGAGAATATCATGATGGATGCTGTTAAAAACGGCGGCAACCGTCAGGAGATGCACGAGAAGATCCGCCAGCTTTCTATGGAGGCAGGCAAGACAGTTAAGGAAGAGGGCAAGGACAACAACCTTGTAGACTTAATCGCTGCTGACCCTGCATTTGGTCTTACAAAAGAGGAGATTGAGGCAAACCTCAAGCCAGAGCTTTATGTAGGACGTGCTCCTCGTCAGGTTGATGTATTCCTCCGTGATGTGGTTAAGCCAGTGCTTGATGCTCACAAGGATGAGCTTGGTGTTAAGGCTGAGATAAACGTATAAAAAGTGGTTGAAAAGCCCGGACACCTATGATATAGTAAATATGTTGTCTATTAGAAAAAGTAGGAGGTGTAATCGTGGCCGTTTTAAAAACGATTTTATCAGTATTATTTATCATAATCAGTCTTATAATTACAGTTGTCATCTTGATGCAGGAAGGTAAGTCAGCAGGACTCGGCGCTATCAGCGGAGCAGCAGATACTTACTGGGGCAAGAACAAGGGACGTTCAATGGAAGGAGTTCTTGTAAAGCTTACAAGAGTATGCGTAATCCTTTTCCTTGTGATTGCTGTTGTGCTCAATATGGGAATATGGTAAATTGATGATTAGGGCTGCCGTTTGGCAGTCCTTTCTGTTTTATACAGGAGGTGAAATATGAGCGATAATTACGAATACAGAAAAAAGATGATATACGATTTCATGTGCGAGGACATGTATGTCCCGATGAAGATAAAAGAGCTGTGCATAGTATTAGGTGTGACCAAGCAGGACAGACCAGTGCTGGAGCGCATACTTCTGGAATTACAGGAGGAGGGCAAGATTGAGCTTTCCAAGAGGGGGAAGTACTCTAAGGCTGAGTCGAAGAACGTGACTGGTGTATTTACTGCCCACCAGAGGGGCTTTGGCTTTGTGACCATAGAGGGTGAGACCGAGGATGTCTTTATCCCTGCGGACAAGGTCAATGGCGCCATGCACATGGATAGGGTGGAGATAGCTGTACTGCCAACCACTTCTGGAAAGAGGAAAGAGGGTGCAGTGCTAAAGGTTATCGAGCGTGGAATGAAGCACGTGGTATGTACCTATGAAGCCAGCGAGAATTTTGGCTTTGCTGTGCCTGACAATACCAGATTTGGCAGTGATATATTTATCCCAAAGGGCAAGTCAATGGGGGCTGTGGCAGGACACAAGGTAGTGGTTGAGGTCACAAGCTATGGCAAGAAGGATAAGAAACCAGAGGGTAAGGTAGTGGAGATAATTGGCCACATAAACGACCCTGGAACCGATATATTGTCTATAGTCAAAGCCTATGACATGCCTGTGGAGTTTTCGGAAAAGATAATGCACCAGGTGGAGAACGTGGCAAAGGAAGTATCGGATGCAGACATGGCAGGCAGGATGGATTTGCGTGACTGGACCATGGTTACAATCGACGGAGAGGATGCCAAGGATTTGGATGATGCGGTATCTCTTTTTATGGATGGGGACAACTATGTCTTAGGTGTTCACATAGCCGATGTGTCAAACTATGTGCAGGAGCACAGTGCGCTGGATGTGGAGGCACTTAAGAGAGGCACATCTGTGTATCTGGTTGACAGGGTAATTCCAATGCTTCCACATGCGCTTTCAAATGGAATATGTTCATTGAATGAAGCGCAGAACAGGCTGACACTTAGCTGCATTATGACCATTAATCCAAAGGGCGAGGTAATCGACCACAAGATAGCGGAGACTGTCATAAGGACAAACCGCAGGATGACCTATACCAATGTAAAGAAAATCTTAGAGGACAAAGACCCGGAGGTTATTGAAGAGTATAAGGAGCTGGTGCCTATGTTTGAAAAAATGGCAGAGCTTGCTTCAATCCTCAGAAAGCGCAGAATGAAGAGAGGCTCAATCGACTTTGACTTCCCTGAGACAAAGGTAATCTTAAATGACAAGGGCGAGCCGGTTGACATAAAGCCATATGACAGAAATGTGGCAACCAAGCTCATAGAGGACTTCATGCTTATAGCAAATGAGACTGTGGCATCGCATTTCTTCTGGCAGGAGATACCGTTTGTATACAGGACACACGAGAATCCTGATACGGAAAAAATCCATAAGCTCTCGACTTTTATCAATAATTTTGGCTATTCCCTGCATATAGGAGCAGACGAGGTACACCCTAAGGAGCTTCAGAAGCTTTTGGAAAAAATCGAGGGCACAGACGAAGAAGCCCTTATCAGCAGGCTGACCCTAAGGTCTATGAAGCAGGCGAGATATACCACCACCTGCACAGGACATTTTGGACTGGCAGCCAACTATTATTGTCATTTTACATCGCCAATCAGAAGGTATCCTGATTTGCAGATACACAGGATAATCAAGGAGACCCTGCGTGGCAGGATGAATGCAAAAAGGATTGAGCACTACGAGGGCATACTGGATGAGGTGGCAAAGCAGTCCAGCCAGATGGAGCGCAGGGCGGAGGAAGCAGAGCGTGAGACCATAAAGCTCAAGAAGTGCGAGTATATGGCAAAGCATATAGGTGAGGAATTTGAGGGCGTTATCTCAGGTGTCACAGAGTGGGGATTTTTTGTGGAGCTGCCAAACACAGTTGAAGGACTTGTGAGAGTGACAGAGCTTAAGGACGACTTCTATCAGTTTTACGAGGATACCTATGAGCTGGTGGGAGAAGTAACCAACAAGAGATATAAGCTGGGACAGAAGATAAGGGTAGTTGTGGAATCCACAGATAAGCTTATGAGGACGATTGATTTTGCCTTAGCATAAAAACAGGAGGAAAAGTAATGAGTGTAAAAGAGGCTATCAGAAATTTTTTGGAAGAAAAAGAGGTATATGAGATATATGACAATTTCTTTATACCAGATAAGAGCGGGGAGGAATGTCTTGGAATAGAGATGCCAGAGGGTACATTATTCATGGACTTTCTCATGGATTTGACTGCCTATATGGAGGAAAATGATGTGGATGATGCGGACCTGGAGCTGGAGGGGGCATCATATGAAGAGATGGGGGATAAGACCATAGTTTATTT
>CAVFAM010000101.1:0-1784 GCA_963620375.1 Bacteroidaceae bacterium | reverse complement strand
ATTTCCCACAGATAGAGTCTTTGTAGTACAGAGAAGCTTCCATTGGCAGCTTCTCTTGCATACTTGGGCATAAATAAGACCAGATATGTGATGTGAAAGTCACAGTGTCTGGTCTTTTTTTGCAAATATGCAATAATGGTAAAAATATATTACAAACACTTTGTTACAATCCTGTCATGAAATCAAAAAACAATAATTCACATACCCAGGGAGGAAGATAAATGGCAGGAAAAATTAAAATCTTATTATATCATGTGGATGAATACCCGCCCTTAAAGGACAATACATACAGGATTTGCAGAAGCCCGTTGGATACATTTGACAGGATAGTGATGGATGAGGAATTCCCCTTTCATGATGAGGACTCCAAAGAGATGTTAAGGCAGCGTGGAGTGACACGCATTGAAAACGACAGATATGCAATCAGGGAGGGAGACTATGTTGTGCCTATTACATTTCTCATGAAATATGAGAAGGAGGGGCTTGTGCTTATAAAAAATTCAAAAAGAGGCATCTATACTCATGTGACACATTTGGACAAGAGGATGGCGGAGGTCTATGAGGGCTGGGATGACGACCTCCTGTTTGCAGTGTGTGTAGATACAGATAATGTGGAGGATGTCTTTTGTAGATTTACAAACAAGGAGGCGGTCAATTTTTCTGATATAAATAATCCATATGATGTGTCTGAATTTTGCAGAAAGTTCGAGTATGACTGGAAGAGGGATCTGCCACAAATCGAAGAAAAAATCTCATACAAATATGATGAAAGTGATGTGTGCTATATCAATTGCAGCGGCGCAAAATGGTATGAGGCAGGGGAGATAGCTGACAAGAGGGTACTTGCCAACACAGTGCTTAATTATTCTAAATTCATGAGCAGAAGGCTGGCAATCATGCTGGTCGACTATATGAAGGATGGTTCTGTTAGACTGGATAAGATTAATTCCACGAAAAATCCAAATCTGACTGAAATCATAAATGACCTGCCTGACTGTGAGGAGGTTGAGAAGACATTTTTTCTGGTCATAGATGTGGATGAGACCATTCGGGAAAGCAGTGAGATTATAGACTACTGCCTGTTTGGAGGCTGGATATATAAGGACTATATAGAAATATCTGACAAGCATCAGATTCTGCCGCTTTTCGGCTGTCTGATACCGGGAATACTTGAAAAGAAAATGATATTTATGGATGATATGTGGAGGTAGATTATGAATCTGTATATAAGTGATTTGCATTTTGGACATAGGGCAGTGATTGATTTTGACCCCAGGCCATTTTCTTCTGTTGAGGAGATGGATGCGGTCATGATTGAGCTGTGGAACAGCAGGGTTACAAAGAATGACCAGGTGTATATCTTAGGTGATTTTGCCTTTCACAATGAAAAGCCTTACAGCTGGTACTTAAAGCAGCTAAGAGGACAGAAGCATCTGATTGTGGGCAACCATGACAGGAAGCTCTTAAAGGACGCAGAGGCTATGGAATACTTTGTATCTGTGGACTATTACAGGGAGATAACGGATGATAAGAAGCGGATTATATTGAGCCACTATCCTATAGCTGAGTGGAACGGCTTCCACCGTGAGGCCTACCATGTGTATGGTCATATCCACAACAGGACAGATGAGACCTTTCACTACATGAAGCAGTATGACAGAGCCTTGAATGCAGGGGCGTGTATTAATAATTTTACGCCGTGTTCTTTGAATGAGCTGATTAGGAATAACCAGAGATTTAAGGAGGCTAAGCTTTAGGTTGATGTCGATAATTGTATATAATAT
>CAVFAM010000100.1:0-4676 GCA_963620375.1 Bacteroidaceae bacterium | reverse complement strand
CTTGATATAATACTCTCCTGCTTCACCCAGATTTTTGATATGAAACTCTATATGAGCAGGTCTCTCATCCTCAAAAAACATGGTGCTGCATTTTCTCAGGTCTACATCCTCCTCCTGCAAGAAATAGCTGCGCTTAAACCACGAATAGTAAAAGCATAAAATATAGATATCCCCGTTTTCCTTGCGGGTTGCAATATAATTTGCCCCCTTATCAAGCAGATAATCTCCCAGCTGGTTTAAGAAATCCACAGCAAAATATGCTGGCTTTCGTATCATGTCCTTTGTGAGCAGACCAATTCCCCCGTTTACTATTCCTACTGTATCCATATGGCTTGATACCCAGTCTGTACCTCCCATTATGCCAAGCATATCAACCTTGTCTGCAATGGCTTCTGCCTTTTTCACAATATATGCAGCCCTGAAACAACTGTCGTTGAGATAATTACGGTTTGATATTGAGTTATTCCACTCTGTTATGTATATTGGAATCTCCTCAAGCCCAGTCTGCTGCTTAAGTCTCACAATCTCCCTGATTTGGTTTTCCTCATTATATTCATTCTGGGACACCTTGCGCACAATCTGCATGCCATCTGACATATACACATCATATGGGAATACTATAAAGGAAATAAAATCAGGTATGACCCTTTGCTCCCTGCATCTGGTGAAGAAATCCGCCATAAATTTCCAGTCTCTCACAACAATGCTGCTTATTCCCCCAACCCTTGCCTCAGGAATTCTGCGCTTAACAGTTTCATATAAGTAAGTCCAGGCATCAAAGAAGTCATAATCCTTATCACAATAGAGTCCCTGGTCTGCGCTGTCATCAGCATGGATGCAGTCTCTGTCCAGCTCGAATATCCAGCCTGATACCTCCTCCTGGCCGTATCGCTCCACAATATGCCTGATAAAATCATCCACCATATCCTGCCATATTTCCTTTGATGCAAAATAGATGTACTGCTCCTCATAAAAGACCTCGTTTCCATTAGATTTGAGGGCAGTGTCAGGTCGTCTGCCAAGTGCCAGAAAAGGCTTGAGATGGTTCTGCACCAGAAAGTCCAGCACCTGATTTATGCCATCATAATTGTACTGTCCCAGTGTCTTTCCATCACTCACCATCATCTTTTTGGAGAAAATATTCCACATCCTGATGTATTTAAAATGAAGCTGCTCGTTCAGATGCAGGACATGAAACTGCACGTTTGCCTTGTTCAAATCCCACATAGGGCCTATATTTATCATTTTATTCCATGGCTTATAGTATTTGTGGCCTGTGTTCTCCTTCATATCAAGCTGGATACGGGTGGTAACCTCCTGTTTTCCAAGCTCATAGCCCTTTTCCTTTAATTCCTCCCTGATTTTGGTCTCCTGCTCGTCCTCACTGGCTTCATGTCCTGCCTCGCTGCCCCTGTATAAGTCTCTGTATTCAGTCGGCGTCAGCCCCATAATCTTTCGGAATGCCCTGTTAAATGATGCCGAGTTATTAAAGCCTGACACCATGGCTATCTGGGTCATATTCTGCTCGGAATGCTTCAAAAGTCCAAGCGCCATTTTGACACGGAGCTGCATGACGTAGTCTGCAAAATATACACCCGTGTTTTTCTTAAAAATACGGGACAGGGTAGATGCTGATACAAACATCTGGTCTGCCAGTTCGTTGAGACTAATCTCCTGGTCGAGGTTTGCAAGAATATACTGCATGATTTCACGCATTCTGGAATCATTTTCTGTCTCATAGGCTTCCATGCTTTTCTGGTTCAGCCGGTAGTTTTCCACCAGACAGTCCAGAAGCTTTAACATCAGGCTGTCCAGATAGCAGTCCGTGCGGTGTGCCCTGGATGTATACTCTGCTGTGAGCTGGAAAAATATATCCCTGATATCCTGGTACGAGTGTCCCTCATCCACTACCGAATTACAGTAAAATATCATATCCCTTGTCCGCAGTACATCTGCCATAAGCTTCATGGAAAAGGCTGTGACTGCATACAGGGCATTCTGACCATTACTTATCTCATAGCTCAAGCCCGGATTAATAAGAATCACATCCTCCTGCTTCATCCTGTAGGATTCCTCCTGATATGTGAGTGTCATCTCCCCCTCAAGCACAAAAATAAGTAAAAGCTCTGTCTGGATATTTTCTTCAACAGCCGCAGCCTTATGTACATAAAACCTCATACCATTTATATCCATCTGTATATCTCCTCCGCATATATTGTTACAATGTAACAAGTATAACATAAAATATTATCTTAGGTGAATAAAATAAGCTGGAGCGAAATCAACTCACCCCAGCTCATATTTTATCTGTTCTTCTTTATTTTATTTATTATTCTATAACAACTGTTCTTGTCATGGTACCCTCAAGCGGCACCGGAATATATGCGGTACGGGTACACACGGTAAGCTTTACCTCATGCTCTCCTTTTGAGAGACCTCCCTCTTTTAGCACTCTGACAGTTCCCGGCATATCATATTCCCATTTTATGGCACTTACAGTCTCCATCTCCTTCTGGGTAAACCAGTCTATATTATCTGACGTGAAGCGTATGTCCTCCGCTGGCACCTCCACGCCGTCCACGGCTACCTTGAGATAATTTATCATGGACAAAGGGATGCCTCTGTAATAGGTTATATGGGTCTGCATCTCATATCCGATGATTTTTCCGTCCTCTTCTACATTTTTACATGTTCCCGGTATAAATACATTATTATCAAACATGACTTTTCCTCCCTATCCTTCAATTTCTTTAATCAACCGCTTTATCATCTGCTGGTGTGCCTTTACCTGCTCCACCTCCGGAATCGGCTCATCAGGAAGTACCCAGCGGTTGCCTTCGTACTCTGTAGATACATATCCGTCATAGCCATGGTCATGCAGATACTGCAATATTTCCCTATAGTCAATGCTGTACTCACTGCCATCCCCGGTCATCTCATAGAGCTTGAAATGTACATGCTTTATGTATTTCACATATGGGTCCATGACTGACAGAGGGTTGTTCTCATATCCATCAAGGTTTGTTGCAAAAAACATATCCTTTGCCGGGTCCTTAATCAGTGCCTGTATGCGAGGGTCAAGCCTGCCTCCATTTTTCTGGGTCAGTGTATATGTGTCTGTACCGCTTGCAAAAATTTCATTGCCCATTGCAATAAGCTCCTCATTTGTGCCATATACCTTTCTGCAATACTCTGTCATGACACGGGGTGGTCTCTTACAGAACAGTCCTGAGTCTGGCACGATTCCGATGTATGGAGAGTCAAGCCTTATCATCTCTGCCAGAAACTCCTCTGTCTTTGGTACCCCAAAGCCAAGCCCTGCATGAATCTCTATACACATACATACATCATACTTTTCTGCTGTCTCAAGACATGGCTCAAGTATCCATGCAGGAACCATTGATACAAGCCTTAAGACCTTAAAGCCCAGACGGTGGGCAAGCTTTATTTCCTGCTTTATAAGCTCTACACACTCACGCTTTGTCAGCTCACGGTTTTTGAACATGTTGGTATTTAAGAAACAGTCATCACAGGCAAGCCCTATAGGATACTTTTCCATTAGCCTGTCCCATTCTGCCAGAGTCTCCTCGCTTGGATTTGGTGCCCCATGTATCATCTGGTCAGGCAGGATTTCTATTCCATCTACATCTATTGATTTTAAAAATTTTAAGATTTCTTCCAGGTTCATTTTTCCTGTAAGGTACTGATACTGTAAACTATATAAGCTCACTGATGATTTAATTGCCATAAGATTACTTCCTTTCTGTTTTTCTTGGATTGATTTTATTTTAGGAGATTTTACAGTTTTCTTCCTTACAGATAATTCACATATGTGCTTCTTATTTGCATTTTGATATGACTATAGCAAAAAAAGCTGCAACAAATATCATCTATCTGTTGCAGCTTTTTCTATTATATTTTTCTTATAAAAACTTCTCTTCAAATTCCTGTTCTCTGACAGGCAGACCGAAATAATATCCCTGCACATAGTCAGCACCTGCCTCTGTGACCTTCTTATGCTGTTTATCGTTTTCCACGCCCACAGCACAGGTTTTGATACCATTAGCATTGCAGATATTTGTGATGGCAGTCACCATGGACTCTGAAAAGGCGTCACTGTCTATGTCAGCGATAATTTGTCTGTCAAACTTCACCCCGTCAATAGGCAGATTTTTAAGACTCATAACAGAGGATGACGCCTGACCAAATCTGTCAAGCTCCACCATGACTCCCAGCTCCTTTATCCTTGCCAGTGCCTCAGCAAACTCCTGTCTCTTATCATTTACCATCTGCTCTGTGACTTCAAAATGCACATGCTCAGGATTGATTCTCGACTGGTCGAGCACTTCCTTAAGCTTAGCTGCCGTATTGGCTGACATCAGCTGCGACTCTGACAGATTAATATGCACCCTGTACTCAGGATGTCCCATATCATTCCAGTACTTGCAACGCTTTATGGCATGGGCAGCCACATGCTCCCCAATCACATTAAGCACACCAAGATATTCTGCTGTCTCCATGAAGGCATCAGGAGAAATAAGTCCAAGCTCAGAAGAATTCCATCTGAGCAGGGCTTCTGCTCCCTCACATGGGCAGTTTGGCTTTTTGTTATTCACTATAGGCTGGTAGTATACCTCAAACTGGTCTATATTGTCCTTCACAGCACTTCTCATGGC
>CAVFAM010000099.1:0-2056 GCA_963620375.1 Bacteroidaceae bacterium | reverse complement strand
GATTGGATTTAAGTATTCCTTTATCTCCTCCCTGGTCACTTCGTTTTTGTTTAAGGAAGTGATTAGTTCCTGTCTCTTTACAATTTCAGGCTTTTCTATTAAAGGCTGCTCCACATATGAGCGTAAAAGTCTTGCTCCCATGGCAGTTTTGGTCTTATCCAGCACCCAGAGGAGGGAACCACGCTTTTGCTTCTCTCTTAAGGTCTCCACAAGCTCAAGATTCCGCCTTGAAGAGCTGTCAATTATCATATATTTGCCGATAGAATATGGATGAATTTCCAGAATATTATCAAGCGTATTCTTCTGGGTCTCGTAGAGATATTTAAGCAGGGTTCCCGCCGCAATCACACCTGACTCGTAATCCTCAAGCCCAAGCCCCTTAAGGCTTTGAATATGAAAATGATTTATCAGGGTCTCCTGAGCCAGTGCATCACCAAAATACCATGCGTCAAGAGATGATATGGCGATATTTAATCTGTTTTTCATATCATCTATATCAACGCCGCTCATATAAAAGGCTTCGTTGCACACGATTTCAGATGGGGCAAATTTATTGATTTCATCCATAAGCTTTCGCTCTGTGTCAAGCTCTGTCACATAAAAATCACCAGTTGTGACATCCGCTATCGCTATGCCATACTTGTCCACCAGATAGGCAATACACATGATATAGTTGTTCTTTGTCTCATCCAGAGACTGCATATCTGTATTGGTACCAGGAGTTACAATCCTTACTACCTCTCTCTTTACGATTCCCTTTGCAAGCTTTGGATCCTCCACCTGCTCACAGATTGCCACCTTGTAGCCTCTTGATACAAGTCTGTTTAAATATCCCTCTACTGCGTGGAAAGGCACACCGCACATAGGTGCCCTCTCTTCCAGTCCACAGCTTTTGCCTGTAAGTGTCAGTTCTAATTCTTTTGATACAATCTTTGCATCCTCGAAAAACATCTCATAAAAATCGCCTAATCTGTAAAATAATATACAGTCCTTATACTGTTCCTTGGTCTGCAAATAGTGCTGCATCATTGGTGTTACTTCTTGCACAAAAAATTCCTCTTTTCTAGTTCGGTTTATATCTTTTAATGATGGCTTCTGCCACCTTGATTCCATCCATAGCCGCAGATGTAATGCCTCCTGCGTAGCCGGCACCCTCACCGCATGGGTAGAGCCCCTTTATATTACATTCAAACAAATCATCTCTGCTTATCCTGACAGGTGATGATGTTCTGGTCTCCATTCCGGACAAAATTGCATCGAATCTGTCAAATTGTGGTACTATATGACCAAAATGTTTCATTCCGGATATAAAGGATTCTTCCATATCCCTGCTCATAAGTCCACGCAGATTAGCAAACTGGGCTGTTCCCTTTGTGGTACTGTCAAAATCACCATACTGTAATGTCTCCCTGTTATCACAGAAATCGCCAAAGAGCTGTTGCGGGATTTTGCCATTACAAAGCCTGTAGTTTCTCTCCTCAAGCAGCTGCTGGTATCTGACTCCTGCCAGGGCGTCAGCAGCTCCAAAGTCCTCCGGTGAGACAGACACAATTATGGCACTGTTGGCATTACTGCCATTCCGACCCGAATAGCTCATGCCATTTACCACAGTCCTGCCCTCCTCAGATGAAGAGTTGACAACATAGCCTCCCGGACACATGCAGAATGAATACACACCTCTTCCATTAGGAAAATTAGATGTAACCTTGTAGCTTGAAGCCGGTAAGAAATCCGGATAACCCTCTCCATACATGGCATCGTTAATCATTTCCTGCGGGTGCTCAACCCTGAAGCCCACAGCAAAATTTTTAGCCTCCATGTATATCTTATTCTTATTTAATGAATTAAAGGTGTCTCTTGAGCTGTGACCGATTGCAAGCACAGCCAGGTCTGTATCAAGGCTGAATTCTTTTCCGTCCCTGTCCTTACATATCAAAGACCTGATTTTGCCTGCCTTGTCTGTATCAGGCTCTATTCCAAAATCCACTACGCAGGTCTCAAACATAAAGGTCGTTCCCTTTTCAATCAGGAATTTACGCATGTTTGCAATAACCTC
>CAVFAM010000098.1:2771-3606 GCA_963620375.1 Bacteroidaceae bacterium | reverse complement strand
CCCATACATGGAAAACAGATAAAGTGCAGCAACAGAAATATACCAACCCCAATGCACAGCCTCATCATATCTTTCTAATCTCAAGGCTCCTGATACAAGCAATATAAAATTTATGATAAATACAGCCAATAACTGCCAGCTGACAAACAGCCCCACTGATGCTGTCTTGATTCCAAAAGGAGTATGCCCATTTGAAGCTGCGAGGAAAGCATACCATGTCAACAGAAGCCCCCATAAAAATGTAAGCACTGCGATTATTTTCGAGCTCTTGCAGAAAAAATTGTCATTTGTCTTGTATACCATATCATTTTTATATTTTATCTGATAAGCCAGCAGGATTGACACAAAGGAAACAAGCATAAGCAGCGAATAGGTTAAAACTGCATTATAAGCAAAGCTGATGTGGCTATTTCCAAATGCAAGCAGTCCTGCTATGGTAAAGCATACAAAGGGCAAAATCCGCAATGAGTTTTTAATCAGCCTGCGCTTTGTATTTTTTTGCTGGAGCTTAGCCTCTCTTACAACATCTGTCAGCACTTCGTCATGACTTGTCTCTGTATCGCCTGTCACGATGTCCTGTATGCGAACATCAAGTACTGTAGCTAGATTTTCTAATATGCCTACATCAGGAAAGCTATCACCATTTTCCCATCTGGAAACAGCTTTGTTGCTTACTCCCAGTAAATCTCCTAATTCGCTTTGTGTGTAATTTTTCCTGCTTCGTGCATCCCTAATCAGAGCACCAGTTTTTTTCTTATCCATAAAATTTCCTCCCATTATTATCTGTCTGTGATAATCATAACAAGGGCATATATTTCTGGCAATCCACCCTGGC
>CAVFAM010000098.1:0-2761 GCA_963620375.1 Bacteroidaceae bacterium | reverse complement strand
GTGTACCAGTTTTCTGTTTGTCCATAAATTCCTCCTCCTTTGAGTAAATATTAGCAATGACATACAATATTGGCAATCTATTGTAGCGAGAATTTAATATTTATATAATATCTATGGTAGAAAGAATCGTGTATAATAGTGTAAAATGAGAATAAAATTCCAGACAAAAATATTATCAATATAAAGGTAAATCAGGGGGAAAGCTATGAGCAATTATGCTGTAAATCAGGAAAAGTATGCAGCGCTTGCAAGACAGGCAGCAGCCGAGGGCTGTGTATTATTAAAAAACGATAAGGAGACACTTCCTATCAAAGAGGGGGAGAAAATCGCAGTCTTTGGACGTGCCGCATTTAATTATTACAAAAGCGGACTTGGCTCCGGTGGACTTGTAAACACCCGGTATTTGGTTGGAATACTTGATGCCTTGAAGGCGGAGAAAAGTATTGAGCTGGACGCAGATGTCCTCAGTGCCTATGAGGACTGGCTCAAGGACAATCCTTATGATGAGGGTCAGGGCTGGGGCAAGGTGCCTTGGTCACAGAAGGAGATGCCACTGGATGACGCCCTTGTAGAGCAGGCGGCAAAAAATAATGACAAGGCTATTGTTATGATAGGAAGAACCGCAGGCGAAGACCAGGACACTTTTGATAAGCCAGGGCAGTACAGATTAAGCGATGTGGAGCTTGATACCATAAGAAAAGTTAAAACAGGATTTGATAAAGTAATCGTTCTGCTAAATGTTGGCAACATCATTGACATGAAGTGGGTGGATGAGCTTAAGCCAGATGCTGTCATGTATGTATGGCAGGGCGGTCAGGAAGGCGGAAATGGTGTCTGTGATGTCTTAACCGGCAGGGTAAATCCATGCGGTTCCCTCACAGATACGATTGCCTACAATATTTCGGATTATCCTTCTGATGCGAATTTCGGTGATGATGAAAAGAATTATTATAAGGAAGACATCTATGTCGGCTACAGATATTTTGAGACCTTTGCCAAGGATAAGGTGATGTACCCATTCGGATATGGTCTGTCATATACGACTTTTGAAAACAAGTACCATCTGGAAAAACCATGTCCTATATGCGGCGGTGATACCAATAAGGTCACAGTGTATGTGGCGGTGAAAAACACAGGAAAATACGCTGGCAAAGAGACCATACAGGTCTATGTAAAGGCACCAAACGGAAAGCTTGGAAAAGCAGAGAGAGTCCTGTGCGGTTATGCCAAGACAAAGACACTTGAAGCTGGTGAGACAGAGGAGCTTGCCATTACAGTGCTAAAAAAAGACATAGCATCCTTTGATGACAGCGGAATAACAGGTAATAAAAATGCCTTTGTGCTGGAAGAGGGCGAGTACCTTGTCTATGCAGGCGAGGATGTGAGGAGCGCAGAAAAAGTTGGAAGCTTTGAGCAGGACTTTGTAGTAGTGGAACAGCTTGAGGAAGCATATGCACCAGCAGAGAGCTTTGAGCGCATGTGCAGGAAAGAGGATGGTTCTCTGGGCTTGGAAGTAGTTCCAGTCAGAAGCTTTGGACCATATGACAGGGTGGAAAAATCGGAAGAAATACCATACACAGGAGATAAGGGTTACAAGCTTTCGGATGTATACAATAATAAGGTATCACTCGAGGAGTTTGTGGCACAGCTTTCAAAGGAAGACCTCGTCAGTCTGTTCAGGGGCGAGGGCATGTCCTCACCAAAGGTTACACCGGGAACAGGCTCAGCCTTTGGTGGTCTGACTGAGAGCCTTAGAGCTTTTGGAATACCAGCAGCCTGTACGACAGACGGACCATCCGGGCTCAGATTCGATGTGGGAACAAAGGCTTTTTCACTGCCAAACGGCACACTTCTGGGCTGTACATTTAATGATGGGCTTGTGGAAGAGCTGTACAGCATTACCAGCCGTGAGCTGAGATGCAACAGGGTGGATGCCCTGCTTGGACCGGGAATAAACATACACAGACACCCTCTGTGTGGCAGAAACTTTGAATACATATCAGAAGACCCATTCCTGACAGGAAAGATGGGAGCTGCCCAGATAAGGGGCTTAAACACTGTGGGTACAACAGGCACCATAAAGCATTTTTGTGGAAATAATCAGGAGTCAAAGCGTCATGAGGTAATGGGACTTATCTCACAGCGAGCCTTGAGGGAAATCTATCTGAGGGGCTTTGAGATGTGCGTAAAGGAAGCAGATGCCAGAGCTGTGATGACCACCTATGGACCAATAAACGGCGTCTGGACAGCAGGAAGCTACGACCTCAACACCTTGATTCTCAGGAAGGAATGGGGCTTTGACGGCATTGTAATGAGTGACTGGTGGGCAGAAGCCAATATCGAGGGTCACAAGTCAGATAAGAGATGCAGGGGCGTAATGGTAGCAGCCGGAAATGATTTGTACAAGTGCTCAAGTGATGCAGCAGACCAGACACAGGATGATGTGATGGAGGAGCTTGAGGTTGGAAGAGTCACAATAGGACAGCTCCAGAGGAATGCAAAGCATATCCTTGAGTTTATTCTTAAGTCACCAGCCATGCTCTATGAGATGGATGCAATCAGCAAGGAGGAGCTTGAGGAGATTAAGGCTGTAAAGGATGATGACGGAGAGGTTGAAATCACAGCCTACACAGAGACTGACGAAAAAGGAATGGCAGTCATTGATACAGCAGAGCTTGAAGCATCTCAGGGCAGCACGGTGGCATATGGCTTAGTGACAGATAAGTTTGGAGATTATGACATAGAAATCACAGCCAAATCT
>CAVFAM010000097.1:0-3291 GCA_963620375.1 Bacteroidaceae bacterium | reverse complement strand
ATGCGATGGAAGTACATAAATTACTTCATTTTACAGATCCGGATATGAGTGCAGTGAGTTTTGCTATGACAATACATGGACTGATGGATTACGAACTGGATCAGAGCCATGGTCAGTGTGGCTATGAAACAGATAAGAATCTTTTGGACGATTATCTGAAGTGGTTTTGTGAGGAGAATGCGGTATGATCAAGAAAAAGAGCTTATTGAATTATTGTGGATTACTTGGAGTAGCAGCTTTTTTGTCATATACAGCAGCGGTTGTATTTTCACCGCTCGCATATCCAGGTTATGACTGGATGGCACAGGCGGTAAGTGACCTTAGCGCATCGAATGCACCATCGCTTCGGTTATGGAACCAGCTAAGCAGTCTGTATAATGTATGTACTCTGGTGTGTGCAATGATGGTATGCGTAGGCATTCAAGGTAAGAAAAACAGACTCCTGCGGGTAGGCATCTATCTGTTCACGATTATGGAGTGGGTGTCAGCAGTGGGATTTAGCATGTTTCCTTTAAGTGACAGTGGCTATGCAGGTACATTTCAGGATAAGATGCATATTTTTTCGACAGTGATCGTTGTTTTATTGTCCATAGTATCTCTGGTTTTGATTATTATCGCCGGAGTAAAGGATAAAAGCTCCCGTTCTTATGGCATTTTTGCAGCAATTGCTCTTGGTATGATGATGGTAGGTGCAATGGGAATGAATATTGTACCGAAGGATTATTTCGGGATTGTCGAAAGATTCAGTGTGTTTGCTGCGACAGGATATAATGCAGTGCTTGGAATAGAACTGTATCGGATGAAGTTTTAGAAAGTGAAAAAATATATACTTGTCATTGACATGTATGCATAAAGTGATATACTATAAACGAGTTTATAGTAAACTGATTTATAGTATCGGAGATTTTATATGCCAAGTAGTCCAAAAATAAAAAAAGAAGATATGCTGCAGGCTGCACTGGAGCTTGTTTCAAAAAATGGATATGCCGCTCTTAACATAAAAGCTGTAGCTAGGGAGCTGGGATGCTCTACAGCACCGATTTCATGGCAGTTTGGTGGAATGGATGGATTGCGTGAGGAATTGATTCCTTTTGCGGAGCAGTATGTGGAGGATAAGTATTATAGTTGGAATGAAAACGAATTTGCAACATTCGAACAGAGAGGAAAAGGAACCATTGATTTAGCGTTAGAAAATCCCAATTTGTTTCGTTTCCTTTACATGGGAGAGCGAAGCCAGCTTCTAAGTACAGGCTTCGAGTTACAGACGAATAATCAGGATGCCGCTAATGTGTATCAGGAGATGGCAGAACTGCTTGGGATTACACCAAAACAGGTAATGAATTTTGCTATGACAATGATGGTGTATACACAGGGGATAGGAACCCTTATTGCATCAGGAATCGTCAAGGATACGAAAGAAAATATGTATCATATGCTTCATAATACAGGTATGACATATTTAAAAGGCTTAGGTGTGAAGGATAGCACTTTATGGGATTTATCAGGAGGTGACAGGTCAGATGAAAGCAGTAGTAACGGATAAATGGATACTATGTCCGGTATGCAAAGCAAAGACACGGACACAGATATTGGATGATACGGAATTAAAACATTTTCCGCTGTTTTGTCCAAAATGTAAAGAAAGTTTTATTATCAATGTAAAGGATCATATAGTGGATTATCAATCTATTGCCAGACGCTAAGACGCAGAGCAGAAACGAAATGTTTTTTGCCTGCGTCTTTTTGTTAGGGCGACGAGGAAAATGCACGCATTTATGCAGTGCATTTGACGACCGCTAATCAGAGCGAGATTCGCAAAGCGTATCTCGCTCTGTTGGATAGGAGTGTATTATGAATAAGTATTTGAATTACTGGGGATTGATTTTTGTTATTGTGATTTTGATCCCTAATATTGTGTTTGCAATAACATGTAAAGATGGATTCGAAAATCGTTACCAGAACAAATTAGTGGAAATTCTTGAGCAGATTGGGCGGTTTGGATGTTTTTTCAGTATGTTTTTAACAATCCCTTTTATGAGCCGGGGATATTGGTTTAAACAGGGGAAAACAGTTTATCTGGTTTTGGGAGTGATACTCGTAGTATTGTATTGCTTAGGCTGGATAGTATTCTGGAAAGAGGATTCTATACGAAAGTCCTTATATTTATCAATTATCCCATCTTTGCTATTTATTGAAAGCGGTATTATAAGCGGCAATATCTTACTATTGATTTTTGCGGTTATCTTTGCTCCGTGTCATATCCTAATAAGCTATATGAATGCAGTTTTAATATGAGTTAAAGATTGGAAAGGGGCAACAGTGTGATGAAGAAGAATATGAAAAAGCATTCTTTTATCAAACGTACAGTATGTATCATTTTGATCATGGGCTGTATTACAACAGGAGTTTACTCTTATTATGGAGGGTTTGGAACGGTAAAAGATGCTGTTTCTGCTATTGGTTTTGCAATCTATCAGACAGAAGAAATGGAAAATCTGATCTCATGGATGCGGGAGTATAATAAATCTGCAGCTCAGGGTAATGATATTCGATTTTATGGTTTTGACATGCAAAGAAGAGAATATAATTATCAGTATTTGTTGGAAGAAGTAAAAAATGCGAGAATGGATGCAGAAGAACTGGAGAAAATCTGGAATCAGGATAAAATGGAATATACAGATGGATATACGGCAGAACAGCGAGAAAAGATAATTGAAGATGTAAAAAGAGAGTTTGAAGAGAAAGACACATTACAGAATGCGACGGCTGTTCATTTAGCAGATGTGCTTCTTCAGAATATGGAACTTGGCAAATACATAGACAATGCAGGAGAAATAAATATCCACAGAGACAAAATGATGGCTGAAAACATTATGTGGATATTAAAACAGGAAGAAGCAAGGGGGAATGGATGTATTTTTATCTCCGGACATAATTTACATGTGAAGAAATCAGGAAATTTTCAAAAGTATGGAGCTATCTCCCAGGAGCATATATTGGTTCATGGACACTTACGGAGTACAGGTTGATTCATATATTTGGAAAGTTTTTTAATAACTTACAAATGGCACCTGTTTTTTGGCTGATAGCATCAATGCTGTTTATAGCGATTGCCGGAAGTTCTTATAAACACTATCAGGTTAAGGGAAAATAATGGGAGATACAACAAAGTTTAATTATATATGGGAATACGATTTATTTAATTTCGCACTCTTAGTGTTGTCTGTTTCCGAGATATTTATTTTTGCCTACACACATAGAAAAAAGGATGGGAAAGAGATAAGCAGAGAT
>CAVFAM010000096.1:4546-6256 GCA_963620375.1 Bacteroidaceae bacterium | reverse complement strand
ACATATGCTATGGCATTCAAGAATATATATACTTTTGGACCAACCTTCCGTGCTGAGAACTCTAACACAACAAGACATGCTGCTGAGTTCTGGATGATTGAGCCTGAGATTGCATTTGCTGACCTTGAGGATGACATGATGCTTGCTGAGTCAATGCTTAAATATGTCATCAACTATGTAATCGAAAATGCTCCTGAAGAGATGGCATTTTTCAATAACTTTGTGGACAAGGGACTTCTCGACAGACTTGAGAATGTTGTAAGCAATGATTTTGCAAGAGTGACATATACAGAGGCTATTGACATCCTTTCAAAGCACAATGATAAGTTTGATTACAAGGTATCATGGGGTTGCGACCTCCAGACAGAGCATGAGAGATACCTCACAGAGGAAATCTACAAGAGACCTGTATTTGTCACAGATTATCCAAAGGAGATCAAGGCGTTCTACATGAAGATCAACGAGGACGGCAAGACAGTAGCAGCAGTTGACTGTCTCGTACCTGGAATCGGAGAGATTATCGGAGGAAGCCAGCGTGAGGACGATTATGACAAGCTTCTTGCAAGAATTCAGGAATTAGGTCTTAACGAGGATGACTACAAGTTCTATCTTGACCTCCGTAAATATGGTTCAGCCCGTCATGCAGGATTTGGACTGGGATTTGAGAGATGCGTAATGTATCTGACAGGAATGTCAAATATCCGTGACGTAATCCCATTCCCAAGAACAGTCAACAACTGTGAACTGTAAAAAATACTTTTCATGTGGCTGAGGTTATGATATAATGAGCGAAGGCAACGAGACATGCCAAAAGTGCTAAACATGAATGCGATGTGCTTGCACGAGAGCAGTCATGTTCAGCACTTTTGATAGGGCGACTGCCCGTACAGCCTAAGAAACGATAGTTTCTTGGGCTGAGCATGTCGGATATAAGCGCAAATATGATATAAAGATGAGAGCAAAAAGGAGAGATTATAATGAAGCACGTAAAGACATTAAATACTAGAAAGTTACAGAACACAATCAAAAAAGGCGGATGCGGTGAGTGCCAGACATCATGCCAGTCAGCTTGCAAGACTTCTTGTACAGTTGGAAATCAGACTTGTGAGCAGTACAAATAGTTTGAATTATGATTGATGAAAATCGACCGCGCGCATAGCGTGCGGTCATTTTTGCGATTAGGGGAAAGAATACAAAATGAAGCAAAACAGCTGAATATTTTTGCTTTTGTATATTAAATAATTTATTAATTATAAAGAAATCAGAATTAGAAAGAGAGGAATATTGTAGTGGTTCATCAGTATAAGAACAACGGCTATAATATTGTCTTAGATGTAAACAGTGGAGCAATTCACGTGGTGGATGATGTGACATATGATGTCATAGAGATGTTTGAGAATAATTCACCAGAAGAGATAAAAAATACTTTGTCAGGGAAGTATCCTGCGGAGGAAATAGACGAGGCAATTGAAGAAGTAAATGAATTAAAGGATAACGAGGAGCTTTTCACAGAGGATGTATATGAGAATAAGGTCATTGACTTTAAGAAACGTCCTACAGTAGTGAAGGCACTTTGTTTACATATCGCCCATGACTGCAACCTTGCATGTAAGTATTGTTTTGCAGAGGAAGGTGAGTATCATGGCAGAAGAGCCCTGATGGATTACGAGACAGGAAAGCAGGCACTTGACTTCCTTATCGCAAACTCAG
>CAVFAM010000096.1:0-4536 GCA_963620375.1 Bacteroidaceae bacterium | reverse complement strand
AACTCAGGCAATAGAAGAAATCTTGAGGTAGACTTTTTCGGTGGGGAGCCGCTTATGAACTTTGATGTGGTTAAGCAGCTTGTAGCATACGGAAGAGAGCAGGAGAAGCTTCATGACAAGCATTTCCGTTTTACCCTCACAACAAATGGTGTACTCTTAAATGATGACATTATGGAATTTGCCAACAAGGAAATGGATAATGTCGTACTCAGTATCGATGGAAGAAAAGAAGTCCATGACAGAATGCGTCCTTTCAGAAAGGGAGCAGGAAGCTATGACCTTATCGTTCCAAAGTTCCAGAAGCTTGCAGAGAGCCGTAATCAGGACAGATACTATGTGAGAGGAACCTACACACACTTTAACACTGATTTTTCAAAGGATGTACTTCATCTGGCAGACTTAGGCTTCAAGCAGATATCTGTTGAGCCTGTAGTTGCACAGCCTACAGATGCCTATGCACTGACTGAGGATGATTTACCAATCCTTTTTGAGGAATATGATAAGCTTGCGGCTGAGATGGTCAAGAGAAATAAAGAGGGAAGAGGCTTTAATTTCTTCCACTTTATGATAGACCTCGAAGGCGGTCCATGTGTATATAAGAGACTTTCAGGCTGTGGTTCAGGTACAGAGTATCTGGCTGTAACTCCTTGGGGCGACTTATATCCATGCCATCAGTTTGTCGGAAACGAAGACTTTTTGATGGGCAATGTATGGGATGGGGTAAAGGCTACAGAAATCAGAGATGAGTTCAAATGCTGTAACGTTTATGCCAAAGAAAAATGTCGTAATTGCTTTGCACGCTTCTACTGTAGTGGAGGATGTGCTGCTAATTCATATAACTTCCATGGTACAATCACAGATGCATATGATCTGGGATGTGAGCTTCAGAAGAAACGTATTGAATGTGCGATTATGATTAAGGCTGCAGAGGCTTAAAACAAAATAGGAAGGTAGAGTTACAATGAAAAAAGGAAAAGGAGTCGTTATTGTATTGCTTATCCTTGCCTGCCTGGGACTGTCAGGCTGGTATGCATCTACAATATTAGGCGACACTAGCGCAAGTCAGAAGGAAACTGACAACTCAAAGGAGTCAGAGGGCATCAAGCTCGGACTCGACTTATCTGGTGGTGTATCAATCACATATGATATTGTGGAGGACAATCCATCAGCAACTGATATCGCTGATACAATAGCAAAGCTTGAGGAAAGAGCTGCAAGCTACACAACAGAGTATTCAGTATATCAGGTGGGAGATGACAGAATCACAGTAGAAATCCCTGGTGTATATGATGCAAACGAGGTACTTAATGACCTGGGAAGTCCGGGAGCCTTATATTTCATCAGACAGAAGGATTCAGACGGAAATGCAAACTACTCATATGATTCTTCAACAGGTGAGTATGTGTTAAACTATGATATTGATACTCTTGTTGAGAATGGTTCAGTTGTAATGACTGGTTCAGATGTAAAATCAGCAGAAGCTACATATGAGAAGAGCAGCTCTGGAGTACAGCAGAGCACACCTGTTGTTGCCCTTACACTTAATGATGATGCTGTACAGACCTGGGCAGATGTGACAACAGACGCATATGCAAACAGTGAGAGCGTTGGTATCTACTATGATGATCACTTCATCAGCGTGCCAAGAGTAAGCGCTGCAATCACAGACGGTAACTGTGTAATCAACGGTATGTCTGACTTCCAGGAAGCAGAAAACCTTGCAACATTTATCCGTGTAGGTGCTATTAACTTAAAGCTTCAGGAATTAGAGTCAAATGTAGAAGGTGCCCAGCTCGGTGGAGCAGCTCTTTCATCATCAATCAAGGCAGCAGGAATCGGTCTTGCGCTTGTAATGCTTTTCATGATTGTAATGTATGGTGTTTCAGGATTTGCAGCATCTGTAGGACTTGGAATTTATACATCACTTGTTATAGCATTTGTATACTGGTTTGAGATAACACTTACCCTTCCGGGTATCGCAGGTATTATCCTTGGTATTGGTATGGCGGTGGATGCAAACGTCATCGTATTTGCCCGTATCAGAGAGGAAATTGCAGCAGGAAGAACAGTAAGCTCTGCTATCAACGAAGGATATAAGAAGGCACTTTCAGCTATCCTCGATGGACAGGTAACTACCTTTATAGCAGCCCTTGTACTTATGGTACTTGGCTCAGGTACAGTAAAGGGATTTGCTTATACACTCATTATTTCTATCGTATTATCACTGTTTACCGCACTCTTTGTAGCAAAGTACCTGATGCAGGGACTTTACGCAATAGGCTTCAAGTCAGAGAAGTTATAT
This sequence comes from Bacteroidaceae bacterium, assembly GCA_963620375.1. GTDB lineage: Bacteria > Bacillota > Clostridia > Lachnospirales > Lachnospiraceae > Roseburia. The sequence continues at coordinate 2,234 of CAVFAM010000096.1, read as the reverse complement.
GGTAGGGCAAAAGAGAGAAAGCCAATCAATTTCTTAAAGCACAAGGCAGTATACTTTGCCATTTCGATTGCAGTAATTATTGCAGGCTTTGTAGGAATGGGAGTACACAGTGCCCAGGGAAGCAAGGCATTAAACTACAGTCTTGAGTTTGCCGGTGGTACATCTACAAAGGCAGATTTCGGAAAAGACTACACTGTAGAGCAGGTTGAGTCTGAAATTGTACCAGAGGTTGCAGCAGTAATCGGGGACAATGCAATTCAGGCAACTACAGTAAATGGAAGCACAGACATCGTATTAAAGACAAGAACACTTACACTTGATGAGCGTGAAGAGCTTGATAACATGCTTGTTGAGAAGTTTGGAGTAGATGAGTCTTCAATCGAGACACAGAGTATCAGCTCAACAATCAGTAGTGAGATGAGATCAGATGCAATCAAGGCAGTTATTGTTGCATGTATCTTCATGCTGCTTTACATCTGGTTCAGATTTAAGGATATACGTTTTGCAACAAGTGCAATCCTCGCCCTTGTACATGACGTGCTTGTAGTGCTCACAGCATATGCACTTATCCGTATATCTGTTGGTGGAACATTTATCGCATGTATGCTTACAATCGTAGGTTACTCAGTCAACGATACAATCGTTATCTTTGACCGTATCCGTGAGAACATGCATGGACTTAAGAACCAGGATGCAGAAAGTCTTGCAGAGATAGCAAATAAGTCTCTTACACAGACACTTTCACGAAGCATCAATACATCAATTACAACCTTTATCATGGTATTGTTACTCTTCATCATGGGAGTATCATCAATCCGTGAGTTTGCATTACCACTTATGGTTGGATTGCTTTGCGGTTCTTATTCATCAATCTTCATTGCAACAGAGCTTTGGTATGTGATGAAGCTTCACTTTGGAAAGAACAGAATAAAGAAATAGTGTGGTTTGATTTGGCATCGCCTGATGGGCGGTGCCTTTTCTATACCAAAGTATGCAGGATAAGCTGCCAGTTGCCATGCATCCAGAGAAGCTGCCAGTGGCAGGTTTGATGGTGGCATGTTTTCTGTATATTATGCGGAAAAAGTAAGCGAAAATTTGTTGTAAAATTGTAATGAAAATTATTGACTTTTTCAAAGGAGGCTACATATAATAATGTAAAGAAAACGGAGGTGTTTATATGGCGATTGCAACAAATTTTTTACAAAGTCTTATTCCAATATCACAGTTTAATAAAGGGCAAGCGGCTAAAATATTTGACAGGCTTCATTCTGAGAGTGAGCTCATTGTTTTAAAGAACAATCAGCCCTCAGCGATTATTTTATCTCCAGAGGAATATACAAGATTGACTGAAATCGAAGAGGATTATTATTTGCTGTTAGAGGCAAATAAAAGGATGGAGGAAAGTAATAAAACTCTTTCATTTGATACTGTAATGAAAGACCTGGGGATAAGTGAAGAAGAAATTTCTGATATGGAGGACATAAATATCGAATGATATGGGGGATAGAATTCTTAGAAGAAGCAGAGAAGGATATGAGAAAGCTTGACAATTCAGTGCGTATTCAGGTAATGAAGGGGATTAAGAAAGTAAGCAGTAATCCACTGCCAGTAGAAGAAGGCGGTTATGGGAAACCACTAGGCAGCAGGAATGGAAAAAATCTTACTAATCTGATGAAAATAAAATTTAGAGACATAGGAGTTAGAGTCGTATATAAAGTGGAACGTGTTGACACAGTAATGAAGATTATTGTGGTATCAGCTAGAACTGATGAACAGGTATATAACGAAGCTGTAAAGAGGCGGTATCAGCACGAATTATGAACAGATTATTTGTTGGTATAGTAATATATTTAATAATAGCGAATTGCGTAGGATTTGTCGCAATGGGAATAGATAAAAGCAAGGCAAAACGCGGAGCATGGCGAATACCAGAAAAGACATTATTTTTGTTGAGTATAATTGGTGGAAGTGTAGGTACATGGCTTGGGATGTACGCATTTCACCATAAGACAAAGCACTGGTATTTTGTGGTGGGTATGCCACTCATTTTAGTTGTTCAGATAATTTTGGCTATCTATTTTGGACGTTTATGAAGTGTCAATATATAAAGGATTGTCATATAAAGTGAGTTTATAAAAAGAGCTGATATTCAGAGAATAGTTATGCAAAATGAAGCTGTGCAGTGTGTCTGCTTTGCATGTCTATAAAGCGAGAGTATATAAAAAGTATGTACT
>CAVFAM010000095.1:0-2959 GCA_963620375.1 Bacteroidaceae bacterium | reverse complement strand
ATCAGCAGAAAACACATACAAGATTCATATTCTCCATATGGGAATATCAGAGCCGACCCAGAAAAAAGCCACAGATATGGCTACGGAAAATGTAGATATTGAATTTGTGGATGTCACTGAAAATATGGATAAAATCAGGGCGAAGCTGCCAATCCGTGACTACTACACAGCTACAACCTACTACAGACTTTTTATACCGGAGATGTATCCTGAGTACAGGAAGGCTCTCTATATCGACAGCGACACAGTTGCGCTCAGGGATGTGGCAGAGCTCTATGCGGTTTCTCTGGGAAAAACCTATGCCGGCGTGTGCCCTGACAGGGTGGTGGCGCAGACTGACATCCTTGGCGATTACACAGAAAAAGTCCTGGGTGTAAACCGTAACAATTATTTTAATGCCGGAATTATGCTTATGAACTGTAAGCAGTTCAGGGAAAATCATCTGCTGGATGAATTTATAGAGATGCTTGGAATTTATTCCTTTGTGGTGGCACAGGATCAGGATTATCTGAACCTCATCTGCCAGGACCAGGTCACATATGTAGACCCTAAGTGGAATGCCCAGGTCTTTGGAGAGCTGGCATGTCCTATAAGTGAGGTGGGAATCCTCCACTACAATATGGCAGCCAAGCCATGGCATTATGAGGACTGCCGTCTGGCAGAGTATTTCTGGAAATACGCAAAGCAGGTGTCTGAGTATGATGCAATCCATAAGGAGATGGAGAGCTATACTGAGGAGCAGAAAAAAGAGGACAGCATGTCAGGCGATAAGCTTATTGCCCTTGCTGTGTCTGAGATTAACAATGAGGACAACTACTTAAGGCGTATGAACAAGCAGGCTGGAAAGTCTGAGGAGAAGCTTGCTCTTATCAAAAAGATAGAGCAGATGGAGCGTGAGGGACGTTTCTCAGAGGACTGCGAGATTAATCCGCCAGCACCTACACTTATGCCTGAGGATATAAACTATCTGCCTCACAGCATTACAAGTGCCATGCAGACCAAGTATGCCTTTAAGATTGCCAGATGGTTTGTAAATACTCTTATAAAGAAGAAACAGCTCATAATCAAGGAGTACAAGGGCATTGAAAATATCAAGGCTGTAAAGGATGGAGCAGTTATAACCTGTAACCATTTCAATCCATTTGACAGCTTTGCCATCACACTTGCCTTTGAGGAGGGCAAGCTTAATAAGTACAAGCTCCACAAAAAGAGAATGTACCGTGTCATCAGGGAAGGAAACTATACAGGCTTTCCTGGTTTCTATGGCTTTTTGATGAGACACTGCTATACATTACCGCTCAGTTCAAACTTTAAGACAATGGAGAAGTTTATAACAGCAGCGGATTCCATATTGCAGAAGGGACATTTCCTTCTGGTATATCCAGAGCAGGGCATGTGGTGGAATTACAAGAAGCCAAGACCATTGCAGAAGGGTGCCTTTACATTTGCAGCCAGAAATAATAAGCCGGTGCTTCCAGTATTTATCACTATGGAGGACAGCAATGTCCTTGACGAGGACGGCTTCTATGTGCAGGAATACACAGTGCATTTCTGCGAGCCAATCTATCCTGACCCTGAGAAAAAGCGTGCAGTAAACGCAAGGGAGATGATGGATAAGAACTATGAGGCGTGGAAAAAGGTTTATGAGGAGACCTACAAGATACCTCTCACCTACTCATGCCCTGATTCAATGGTGGTAAATCGTTAAAAAATGATTTGACAGCGGCACAACAAAACTGTATATTAGTATGTGCGCAAAACAAAGCGCACATATATGCGGAATTGTCGGAATTGGCAGACGAGCGAGATTTAGGTTCTCGTGTCTTATGGCGTGTGGGTTCAAGTCCCACATTCCGCATTGATGAGCATGAGACCTTGCCTGTAATGCAGCAGAGTATTGAATAAATTGTAGATTTATTCAAAAAAATGTTGACTACAGCAAAAATATGTTGTAATATAGCACTCGTGTTCAGGAAAATACTGAATGGGCTTGTAGCTCAGCCGGTTAGAGCGCACGCCTGATAAGCGTGAGGTCGGAAGTTCGAGTCTTCTCAAGCCCACTAAAAAAGTCATCAGCATATGCTGGTGACTTTTTTGTGTGCCAAAGCCTGCAGGGAAAACTGACAGCTGCAGGTTCGGTTGGCTGCGGGTTTCCTGTATATGTGGGATTAGCATCCATCCGTCTTGCGTCTGGGCCATTCCTTAATACGGCTCTCGTATTGTTCGTTAATCCAGTCTACAGTCTGTTCCTTTCCCTCCTGTGTAAAAGGAAAAGTAATATCCGTCTTTAAAGAATCATCCGTCAAATCAAAAATATATGGACCCGGCCATACCCAGGCGTGAAAGACAGGGTCGCCCTTTTCCTCCGGAGTATCCTCGGTGGCTTCCTTTATAATGACGTCCTCCCTTTTGATGAGAAAACGCATACCGCCCATCCAGCCGGTGTAAGAAGTCTTCTTATAGTAGTTTAAGTTTAATGCGTCGTCGTATGTGAGCATAAAAGCCTCCTGGTTGTATTAGGTAGTGGGCGGTGCGCATATCTAACTTGCGCATGCATTCCACGCATGAGGGTGTGGGCGAATCAGATGGCGTGTAGTGTATTTCCCAGAAAAAATATGAAGGCAGCCACGGGAGCGAATTGCGGATAGGGTGTGATGGGATTGTAAGCATCACCATTGCCGAGTATTCTGGAACCCCGTGGCAGTTCATATTGTTTTCTGGGAAACAACTACACACCATCTGATTATGCAGCCTGTGAACGTGGAAAGCTTGCGCAAGTAAGATATGCGCACCGCTTGCTACATATGTAAATAATGTTACGTTTATTATACCATATGCGTTCGGGTAGCTAAATACTTATTACTGTAATTTTCCCACAGACGAAGTGGCACACCAAGAGCAGTGCAGCAACCCCACAGAAGTAGTGGCACTCCAGGGGCAGCGCAGCGATCCCCACAGA
>CAVFAM010000094.1:3896-4288 GCA_963620375.1 Bacteroidaceae bacterium | reverse complement strand
AAATATTCCATTATAACAAATTCATATTTGCCTCCATTTATATGAAGTTAATAGATATGGTTCCTCTAAGGTGTAATCTTAAGCATTCCACTCTGGATAAGACCTCTCATACACTTTTATAGTTCTTATTAAAACTGCCAGCATCAAGAATAATTGCTTTATTTTTTAATTTACATAATCTATAATCAAGTTCACAAATTACAGTTTTTTCCAATCCAACCTCAATATTATTATCATTTTCTGATATTGAAAATAATTCATATGATAAATCATCCTTGATAACAGTAAAATAGTTATATCCTTGTTTTGACTCATTTACAATTTTTTCATAGTCTTGAACATCAGCTGTCATATTATAAAAAATATACTAATCATTATATTTCCAATTATCT
>CAVFAM010000094.1:0-3886 GCA_963620375.1 Bacteroidaceae bacterium | reverse complement strand
GAAACATACTAATATCTATTGGAACAATAGCTCCTATAAAAAATAATCACACTTGAAGTCTAAAATTCATACTTATATCTAATTCAAGCTGAGTACATTTTGATACCATAGGATTTCATATATCTTCCATATAAACATACTTAACTGTAAATAAGCACATTATTCATATGACCAGCAGTAAATATCAATCTAATAATAAAAACAATAATATAATGACCTGGCAAATTTTCAAACACTAAAATACAATATGTATATCATCAAAAAAATGTTTAATATCTATGTTGCATAAGAATACTAAATTTATTAAATTGTTAAGCATGATAATATCAAAGCATTTCTATTACATAAATTTTAATAATCTAATATCAAGCATATTCGAGAAACAAAGTATTATAGTATCCTTCATATATATTAGAATATATCAACTCTAATAATCATGGTGTAGTCAATTCAAAGAATATCATAAATGTTTCACGTGAAACATTTTCACAAGATATTGTATATATACGATATTTCAGGCATATATCTATACAATAATACTCATCCCAATTACAGATAGATAATTCAAACATAGATAATATAAATCAACAATTTCTATTTATGCCACAATAAAAAATCAAAACTTTATTTCAAAATAAGTATATATTACTTGATAATATTATTTTATACAAAACAACACTGACAATTACTATACATATCAATTATAAAAACTCACACCACCCATGCTACACTCAAAAAAACTGATGTATAAATATAGCCAATAAAGATATACTTCACAAAAAAAGAGGCATGATTAACATCATACCTCATCTTTCATAATTCATATTTTTTTATAGCTTACCTATATCTCATATCATTCAATTCAAAAAATTCCAAACTAATGCTTATACACTATCTTCTATATCATAAGCTACAATTCAATTAAAATATCTTAATCAAATCATTCTTAATAGCAAACACAGCAGCCTGTGTTCTATCAGTTACATCCAGCTTCTTAAATATGCTTGATATATGATTTTTTACAGTTCTCTCACTGATTTCCATCTCTTTTGCAATATCCCTGTTGAATTTACCGATAGCTAATTCCTTAAGTACCTGTAACTCTCTCTTGGTCAGGCTCTCAATCTTGATTTCATCCTCGTTCTTCTCAATCATCTTTGAGTTGAGGGAAGGAATAAGGCTAGGCTGGATATAGTTTTCTCCATCATTGATTGCATAGATAGCCTTCTTAAGCTCTGCTGACTCAGAATCCTTAAGCACATATCCGTTGATACCAATCTCAACAGCCTTCATCAGATACTCTGTCTCATTGTGTACAGTGAGAACAAGCACCTTTACCTTTGACTTGCGCTCTTTTAATTTTTTCAGAACCTCAAGTCCATTCATTTTTGGCATATTAATATCCAGGAGTAACACATCAGGAGTAACTGTCAATAATTTATCAAGACAATCCTCTCCATCAACTGCCTCAGCGATAACCTCTATATCTCCATCCAGCTCCAAAAGGTTCTTAAGTCCCTCTCTAATCATCGAGTGATCATCTGTAATCATAATCTTAATTGCCATTATTAATTATCCTCCTTTTTTATAGGTACAACTACCTTTATCAAACAGCCATTTCCAGGGCTTGATTCTATATTCATGGTTCCTGACAAGAGATATACGCTCTCCTTCATCATGGAATATCCAAAACCGGAATTATCAGAACGTGTAGCCTTAGGCAATGTATTTACATCAAAACCACAACCATCATCCTTTACATCCAGCTCAATATATCCTTCTTTAAAAGTAAGCTGTACATCTATATTTGAGCACTTGCCATGCTTTACAGAATTATTACAACATTCCTGTATCACACGTAGCAGGGTGATAGATACAATACCTGGTAAATCATACTCATCACCATTTACCTTGAACGAATAATTGATATTATTTACCTGCTTGAATTTATCCAGTGCTCTCTCTACTGTTATATCAAATCCAATATCATCAAAGGACATTGGTCTCAAGTCATAAATCATCTGTCTTGTGTCGTTAATAGTGTCTCTGAGGGTCTTACCCAGAGTGGAAAGCTCAAGCTTACACCTTATAGGGTCCATATCTATTAACTTCATACACATCTCTGACTTATGTACCAGCGATGTGAGATTCTGCACAGTAGTATCGTGGAGGTCTCTTGCTATACGCTGTCTCTCCCCCTCTACTGATTCCAATACCACTATCTTCAAATCATCATCTATATCATTGCCCGAATTTTTATCCTCCAGTGCAGATGAATATTTTTCTTTTGCAACCTTTATAACACTGACTATTTCTTCGATTTTACAATCAACATCACTTATACGGGTGCGCAGCTCCTGCAGCTTAAGAGTAAGCTCCTTCTGCTCTGCGGCTAATTCCTTGAGCTTTTCCTTATTGTAGGAATTAACCTCACGAGGGGTAAATGACTCATAGTTCGGGTCATTGTTATCCTCCAGAAGCTGTATCATCTTAAGGTTCTCCTTATAATGATTCTGGGCTGCTGTCAGCTCCTCAGTTAAGGATGATTTTTCATCGAAGAATTCTTCTTTGGTCTTTTCTAAATATGAAATAACCATACAATCCTCCAGAACAAACGTTCTAATTTACTATACTACAAAAGTACTACAATATTATATAATATTCTAAAATTAAATAAAAGTATAAAATAAAAATATTTGTATAATATAGCAAAAATGTCTATAATAACAATATAATAGTAAGGAGGGTTTGTATGAAAAAAAAGACTAAAGCATTGGTTCTTGCTTCTGGTTTATCTATTGCAGCTATGTGTGCATACAATAAATTCGTTGAAGCAAATTCCACCAGGAAAAATCTTCTTAAAACTGAAAATGGAACCTTTTTTGATTGGAAGCATGGAAAGATTTTCTATACTAAACAGGGAAATGGCAGCCCTATCCTTTTAATCCATGACACAGACTCAAGAGCTTCAGGAGCTGAATGGTCTAAAATAAATAAAAAGCTTGCCAAAAATCATACGGTCTATACCATTGATTTAATCGGATGTGGCAGATCAGACAAGCCAAAGGTAAAGTATACAAATTATCTCTATGTCCAGCTTATAACTGATTTTATCAAAAAAGTCATAAAAGAGCAGACAGATGTTGTAGCCACTCACCTGTCCACTTCATTCGTCATAATGGCAAATAATCTGGATGATAAACTGTTTAACAGGATTATTATGATTAACCCTGTATCACTTAAGGATATGGCGGCTGTACCAGACAATAAGACAGAATTGTGGCAGACAGTTATCAACCTGCCTGTAATTGGTACCTTCCTCTACAATCTGCATATGAATCCTGCTAAGATTGACATTATCTTCCGCCTTAAATATTTTTCAAGAATGCAGCTTATATCTACAAAGCTTGAGGATATATATTACGAATCAGCCCACCTGGATAAGAGCAATGGAAAGTACCTCTACTCAAGCCTGATTGCAAATTACTTTAATATCAATATGGTTCATGCCGTAAAAAATATTAAAAAGCCTGTTTTCATAATCGGCAGCACAGATAAGTCAAAAAATATTGACATAATGGACAAGTATCATATTTTGAATAACAACATCACAATTACGCATGTTTCTAATTCAAAATTATATCCACAGCTTGAGATACCAGATAAGACCTTATCCATTATCGAGGCAGACCTGAGTAAATAATTATCAAATACTAAAATGTTATACAAAAATTATTCAATACTATATGAAATTAACCTATATGCATATATAAACTGTATAAACTAACAACAAGATTAGCACTTTAGTAAAAATACCGCTCTATAAATTTTGGCTCTAAGTCAAGTGTTGGGGTGTGATTTTTTGAATCATGCCCCATTACTGGAT
>CAVFAM010000093.1:0-2145 GCA_963620375.1 Bacteroidaceae bacterium | reverse complement strand
AGTAAAAGAGGAGTAAGATGACGCAAATCTGGAAACAATTAACAAAAACAGAGTTAAAGAAAACGCAAAAAAGGAGCATAGAGCCTGGATACCGCAAAAACGGAGAGAAAAAGGAGAGAAAATATAGTATAAAGCGATAATACTACTATATTGACGGCTGGTAAATACTAAAGTGTCGGTAGGAAAGTACCAATCTGTCATGAACACTACCAAAGTGCCTGTAATGAGATACTAAAGTGTCGGTAAGAAAAATACTAATTTGTCTGTTATAAATATTGACAACTACCAAAATGTCGGTTAAAACTATAAGAGAATAAATAATTGTAAAGAAGGACGGAACTGTCATTTAAGAGAGGAAGATATGGCAAAAAAGCAAAAGAATGTAACAAGTGACTCTGTTAAGATGTCTAACTACCTGATAAGGGCGAAAAGACAGTCAAATCTGCTGGAGAGTAAGATAGAAGTAATGGCAATAAAGAAGCTGGAGCAGGACGTAATAGCTGTGCCAGATATAGACCCGAATGGGGTTGAATATACATATGATGGGGTAGAATTTAAGTCAGAAGAGCTTAAGAAGCTGATGGGAAGAAGTGGAGGAAGCTTTTATAATAACTTAAAGGAAGCCGCAGACCGTATGATTCAGCGATATATAGCGATAGAAGAGCCAGAGACGCATCAATTTAAGTTCAGGCATTATTATCATGAGGTAACTTACTCTAATGGAACTTTTAGAGTGGTTTTTGAGAACGGAATGCAGCCGTATCTTAAAGAAATAAGCGCTAATTATACCAATCTGTCGTTACCTATATTGTGGTCATTCAGGACAAATGGAGCCTTCCAGCTGTATACACACCTGAGAAGCTATATGTATAATATTGACGCCAAACCCCAATATGATGAGGAACAGGAAGATTTAGAGTGTATAGTAAAGGAATATAAGCTGTCTGAGCTTAGGGTAGATTTAGGTTTTGTAAACCTGGAGGAAGATGATAAGATAAGAGCTGAAGCCAAGAAGGCAAGGCCAAACTGGGAAAAGATAGATAATCTGGATAGGACGCCAAAATACAAGAGATGGTCAGACTTCTATACCCGAGTAATCAAGCCGGGAATAAAGGAAATAAACGAGAAATCGGATATATACATAAAGGATATAGAGCCTGTTAAGACCGGAAAAGGCGGAAAAATCACGTCTATTAAGTTTTATGTGCAGTATAACAAAAAGTATTTCTCAAGCGGGGCAGAAGAGGCTGGCAGTGGCATGAGAGTAGTGGCTGCCAAAAATGGTGTGGATATTCTGGCACCTTACAAAAGCATTAATCTGGACGAATTATCAAGGATTATGAGTATTTTTGAAGAGGGCATGATAAGCGAGAAACAGGCAGAGATACTCTATAATGATGCAAATGGAAGTATTGAAGAGATAAAAAGGGCTTATGAATATACCAGAAAGATAGAGCATATAGACAATTTTGTGGGGTATATGCGAAAGGCAATAAAGGAGCATTACGCAGACCAGGAGAATGTCGAGGTAGTACATGGCAGCGCCGAGAAGGCAGAGGGGATCAACGAGATTCAGAGAGAGACCGCATCACCGTCAATTCAGGTCAAGGCATGGGAGAAAACCACAAAGAAGGAAGAGTATCCGCTGTTTATTGAATATCTGAAACGAAATGGAATAACAGAAGAGATATTTGAAGCAACATATACCACACCCCTTGAAAAGCTTGAATTATACAGCGATTGGATAAGAATAAGAGATAAAGAAAAGTAAATAAATGTAATAAATAATTCATATTGGAGACAAAATGCAAGAAACACTTCATTTTGCCTCCATTTTTTATTAAACCACAAGATATAGGATAATATAGAATGAACCTGATAAGGCAGATGGCAGCGAAAATGCAGGAGAAAATGCAAAATACATCAAGATATTAGAGATATCATACTCGATATTAAGGGCAATATAAGATAACGCAAAATTGGAGTTAAATAATAAAAAACAGCTACCAAATTGTCGTTAACTTATCAACTTGACGCAAATCTGGAGTTCTTGAGAGAAAATCATGCAGATAACCGCCAAAAGTAACCTCTGGCGCCATGATAAAAGGTATTATGGCATAAAAAGAGTGTAATAAACTACTAAAT
>CAVFAM010000092.1:0-5138 GCA_963620375.1 Bacteroidaceae bacterium | reverse complement strand
GAGCGTAAAGGACAAGGAAAACTACCAAAGTGTATGTATTTAACTACTAAAGTGTCGTTTAAAAAGCCTTTAAAACTACCAATTTGTAGGCAACTACCAAAATGTCGTTAACTAAAAAGAGATAGTGGTTAACCAAGGCTTTTGATAGTTATTCTGTTCAAATCTATAGCCTGTAAGCCCATTTCGGGAATGTGAGGCTCGAATCTTCTAAGCCATACAGGTGTAATGCCTAAATAAGCCGCTACAGCGGCCTGTGGGATACCCTGGGCAAGCATGGCAGCTATTGCACCGTTTCTTATGTCTGAAAGAGTATAATCCACATCAGAAAAGAGCTTCTGATAATGACGCTCCAAATCCCTGACCCTTAAAGGGCGCTTATTCCTGTTTTCAAAAAGGTATGTGACAGGGCATTTAAAGTTGGTATATACGTTAAGTATGTCCACCACATCTGAGCTTATCTTTATATCCCTTATTTTGCCCTTAAAATTGATTTTAAGGTAGGGATAGCCTATAGAGTCCAGAAAGAAGTCAGACATGCGAATCTGGCAGATTTCACCGGTAGATAAGCCACATTTAATCACAAGTGCAAGTACAAGGTATAATTCCGGATCAGAGGAAGCACGGGAGAGCAGTGAGTCCAGGACTTCGATGTCAGGAACATGGCTGGAATCAATATAAAATGAGGTCTCTGGCATAAAATTAATGTTGGCAAAGGGATTATAAGCGTAGTCTATGTCCAGGAGCTTTGCCTGTCGTATAAGAAAATTGGAAACAGAGCGCAGCTTTGCCTGCCTGGCTGTGATAGTAGAAGCCTTTAAGCGTGTTGTCCTCAGATAGTTAAAGTATGCCTGGGCGTCAATTTGATTGATTTTAAGAAAATCCTTGTGAGAGTAAGTACACACATCCTTAACCGCAAAAAGGTATTCACGCTTGGACTGGGCGGACTTCAAGGTTTCCTGATATATATTCCAGATGTTCATATCAATATATTCAAAGCTTTCAGTACTCATAAATATCTCCAAAGTAAATGTTAACCTAAAATACTAAATTGTCGTCATGTAAAAATGGAAAGTACTTTTTTGTCGTTCATAAAGTAGAAAGTACCAAATTGTCGTCGAAACAAAATGACATAAATATACAGCAGTAGTATTATACGACAATATAAGCTAAATGTCGACATATGATTTAGTAATTTCAAAAGATGTGGATTGATGGAAAAGAGGATATGGCTTATTCCTTGATGTGTATTTGTTTGTGCTTTTTGTAAAGGGGAGTAGTTAGTGTGAATTGTGGTGAAATGTAGTGTTATGAGAAATGTTGCAAGGGAGAAAAAAGCACATGAGAATATTGTAAAGCCTATATCATATGTCGTCATTTAAACCAAAATAGAGCTTTTTACTTTACTCTGATAAACAACTAATCTGACAAAATAGTCCTAAAGTATTGAAAAAAAGACTAATCCATAGTAAAATCACATAATAGGTTAGAATAAATGAATGAATGAGCAGGTATATAAATGAAAGTATTGGTTGTTGAAGATAACGAATTTTCTACAAATCTGATAAGTGAAATGTTAAATTCACTTGAGATAGACGTAGACACAGCAAAAGATGGTCATGATGCCATTTTAAAATTTGAACATTCTGGGCAGAATGAATATGACATCATATTTATGGATATAGTGATGCCTAAATTAAATGGCAACGAATCCGCAGCTACAATCAGAATGATTGACAGAGAGGATGCAAAAACAGTCCCTATTATTGCAATTACAGCATTAAACTCAGATAAGGACAAGGAGATGATGCTTGAGTCCGGAATGGATGATTTCCTCCAGAAGCCATTGAGTGTCGCTGCAATTAAAGAAATAATTGAAAAATACACTTCATAATATTATTGATATTTGACAAACTAAGGGTTTCTTGTTATTCTAAAAACCGCTATACAGGGAAACTTACATACTTTGGTATACAGAGAACCTACCACTGGCAGCTTCTCTTGCATACTAAAGCATCAAAAGGCACTGACTATAAATAGCCAGTGCTTTTTTTATAACAACATTTTGCTTAAATATAGAAAGTAGAGGTAATTAATGGATACAGTTAAATTTGATGAGCTTGGAATATCCCAGCCAATTTTAAGGGCAATAAAGGAAATGGGCTTTGAGGAAGCAACACCTATTCAAAGTCAGGCAATTCCGGTTGTTTTAAGTGGACAGGATATAATCGGCCAGGCTCAGACAGGAACCGGTAAAACCGCTTCCTTTGGAATACCACTTCTGATGAAGGTAGACCCATCTAATAAGAAAACACAGGCGATTGTTCTCTCGCCAACAAGAGAATTAGCAATCCAGTCAGCAGAGGAAATTAGAAAGTTTTCAAAATATATGCACGGAGTCAAGCTCTTATGCGTATATGGTGGTCAAGATATCGGACGTCAGATTAAGGCATTGAATGGCGGTGCCCAGATTATCATTGGAACACCTGGACGTGTCATGGATCATCTCAGAAGAAAAACAATCCGCTGTGATTATGTAGATACAATTGTTTTAGACGAAGCAGATGAGATGCTCAATATGGGCTTTAGAGAGGATATAGAGACAATTCTTGAATATATCCCAAATGAAGACCACCAGACAGTGCTTTTTTCTGCGACAATGCCAAAGTCAATCCTTGAGATTACAAAAAAATACCAGAAAAAAGATGCAAAGCACATTAAAATCACTAAAAAGGAGCTTACTGTTCCAAGTATTGAGCAGTATTACTATGATGTACGCCGCCACGACAAAATCGATGTGCTGACACGCTTATTAGAATACTATTCACCTAAATTGTCTGTAGTTTTCTGCAACACCAAGAAAATGGTTGATGAGCTTGCAAATGAGCTTAACAGCCGTGGATATCTGGCCGAGGCACTGCACGGCGATATGAAGCAGGTTCAGAGAGACCGTGTGATGAAAAACTTCAGAAGCGGCAAAACTGAGATTTTAATAGCAACAGATGTGGCTGCACGAGGAATTGACGTGGACGACATCGAGGCTGTATTTAACTTCGATATACCACAGGATGACGAGTATTACGTCCACAGAATCGGAAGAACCGGACGTGCAGGCAGAACCGGACGTGCCTTCAGCTTTGTAAGAGGCAAAGAGGTGTACAAATTAAAGGACATCATGCGTTACTGCAAGACCAAAATCTATGCCCAGCCAATCCCATCAAGAGATGATGTAGCTGCAATTAAGGCAGATAAGGTACTTGATAATATAGCAAATATCATAGAAAACGAAGACCTGAGGGAAATGATTGATTTAATCGAGGAGCAGGTCAATTCAGCTGATTACACAGCTATGGATATTGCGGCAGCCTTCTTAAAGCAGGCGATTTCATCTGTTGACTTATCAAATGACAACGAGGATGATGATGACTACGATTTAGAAGAGGATACAGGCGCAGAGGACGGAATGGTGCGTCTCTTTATCAATATAGGAAAGAAACAGAAAATCCGCCCTGGCGATATACTAGGCGCTGTAGCAGGGGAAGCAAAAATCCCAGGAAAAGTTGTAGGAACAATAGATATGTATGATAACTACACCTTTGTGGAGGTGCCAAGAAAATATGGCAAGGACGTGCTTAAGGCTATGAAAAACGTCAAAATCAAGGGTAAAAATGTAAATGTCGAGCCTGCAAACGGAAAGAGAAGCAGAAAATAGCAAACAAAAAATCAATATATAGCCAATAAACAAATCCGCAGCATAATTCCATGTATACAGTAAATTATGCTGCGGATTTTATTTTTACATTAATAATTTAAAATTATCAATTTTTAGTTTTAATTTTATTTTGTTTTCAAATTAAATCATAATAACACAATATAAGAATATATCAAATTCTAAGCTTCATACACAATATTTCCATCACAAATTGTAAAATGAACCTTTCCAGGAAGCTCCCAGCCCTTAAACGGACTGTTAGCAGCCTTAGAAGCAAATTTATCAACCACCCACAGCTCATTTTCACCAAAAATCACCAAATCAGCCACAGCTCCCTCGCTAATCCTTGCAGGCTCCATCCTGTAGAACTCAGACGGATTCTTGCTCATAAGCTCCATAAGCTTCATGAGACTGATATGCCCAGGCTGCACCAGGGATTTGATGCCGAGGGCAAGAGAGGTTTCCAGTCCTGTTATTCCGGAAGGAGCCTCAGCCAATGGCTTTGCCTTTTCCTCTGCACTGTGAGGTGCGTGATCCGTAACTATCATATCTATTGTGCCATCCTTGATGCCTGCTATGATTTCCTGCCTGTCCTTTTCCGTCCTGAGGGGCGGATTCATTCTGGCAAGAGTACCATATTCAAGCACAGCATCCTCTGTCAGGGTAAAATGATGAGGAGTAGCCTCTGCATGGACATCTGCACCTAATTTTTTTGCTGTCCTGACAAGCTCTACTGAGTTTCCAGAGCTGATATGCTGGATGCACACCGAAGCGCCTGTATGAAGGGCAAGGATTACATCCCTAGCAACCATGACATCCTCAGCAGTTCTGGAAGCTCCACCATAGCCAAGCCTTTCTGACACTTTACCCTGATTTACTCCCGGCTTAAGGATAAAGGCTGGGTCCTCCTCATGTAAGCTCACAGGCAAATCCAGCTCTCTTGCCTTTTCCATGGCCTTAAGCAGAATATTTTCGTCCAGAATAGGTATTCCATCATCTGTAAAGCCACAGGCTCCTGCATCAGCCATTGTTTCCATATCTACAAGCTCCTTGCCCTGCAATCCTTTTGTGATTGTAGAAGCCTGAAGGATATGTATGCCTGTTTTTGCCGCCTTGTCCTGTATATACTGAAGTGTCTCCACATTATCAACTGCAGGTTTGGTGTTTGCCATGCACACAACCATTGTGAAACCACCCCTGGCTGCGGCTCTTGCACCGGTTTCTATGTCTTCCTTGTATGTAAATCCAGGATCCCTGAAATGAACATGGGCATCGACTAAGCCCGAAGCAACCACAAGTCCGGCTGCGTCAATAATTCTTAAATTGCCGTCATTCTCATCATAATCCAGATTTTTTCCTACTTTTACTATGGTTTTTCCATCTATTAAAATGTCAGCTATGTCATCAAACTGCCTGACTGAGTCCACAA
>CAVFAM010000091.1:0-2955 GCA_963620375.1 Bacteroidaceae bacterium | reverse complement strand
CCTTGGCAAAGCCCTTTTCCATTCCCTTTGCATGCTCCTCCTCAATGGTGGATAGGCCGCCTATTCCACTTGACACCATGACGCCGCAGCGGTCTGTGTCCTCTGTCTTAAAGTCCATGCCGCTGTCCCTTACCGCCTCATCTGCTGCTGCTACTGCAAGCTGGGTAAATCTCGCCATTCTTCTTGCTTCCTTTTTGCCTATTACTTCATCCGGATTAAAGTCCTTTACCTCTCCAGCCAGCTTTACTGGAAAATCACTTGTGTCAAAGGATTTTATCTCACCAATTCCACATTCATTCGCCCTCACCCTTTTCCATGAGTCTGCCACACTGTTGCCAAGGGGATTGACTGTTCCCATTCCGGTTATTACAACTCTTCTTTTCATCATGCACACCTTTCCTGCTTACATCTGCAAATATCCTACATGCTCATGCCGCCATCCACAGCAATGACCTGACCTGTTATATAATCGCTCTCCTCTGCCGCCAGAAAACATACAGCATTTGCCACATCCTCTGGCCTGCCGGCTCGTTTCCTCGGAATCTGTGTCTCCCAGTACTTTTTCATATCGTCAGACAGGTCTGCTGTCATATCTGTCTGGATAAAGCCCGGCGCTATGGCATTTACAGTGATTCCCTTTCCTCCAAGCTCTTTGGCAAGTGATTTGGCAAGTCCAATGACTCCTGCCTTGCTGGATGCGTAATTAACCTGGCCTGCATTTCCTCTTAGGCCCACCACACTGCTGATATTTATTATTCTACCGCTTCTTTTCCTGAGCATCTGCTTTGCTGCCTCCCTGCTGCACAGAAATGTCCCTGTCAGATTTGTGGAGATAACATCAGAAAAATCCGTCTGGCTCATTTTAAGAATCAGTCCATCCCTTGTGATTCCTGCGTTGTTTACAAGTACATCCACTCCTCCAAGTTCTTCCTTTACAGTGGCAAAAAGCCTGATTACATCAGCCTCATCTGCCACATCACAGCTATATGCCACTGCCCTTACACCATATTTTTTACATAAGGATACAGTTTCTCCGGCTGCCTCCCTTCCGTGGCTGAAACAGGTTACCACATCATAGCCTTTCTTAGCCAGCTCTATACAGATTACTCTTCCTATTCCCCGGCTTCCACCAGTTACCAAAGCTACTCTATTTGACATATTTTCCTCCAAGAGTTTCCACAACCTTCTTATAATCCTCTACTGTATCAATGCTCATCACTGTAATGTCCGGAGCAGTTTTCTTCACAAACTTACTGATTGTATTTCCCGGTCCAATCTCAATGATGGTATCCACACCTTTATCTGCCATGTATCTGATACTGTCCTCCATAAATACGCTGCTCTGCACCTGTTTTTCAAGCAGCATTGGCAGACTCTCCCCTTTTTCCATGGGTCTTCCTGTGACATTATGGATAAGACAGACTGTGGGATTTTTGAATTTTACAGTTCTAAATCTTTCTCTGAGTTTATCCCCCGCAGGCTTCATCAGCGAGGTATGAAATGGCCCGCTGACTGCAAGCGGCACTATCTTTCTGGCACCAGCCTCCCTGAGCAGGGCTATTGCCTCATCCACAGCACAGGCATCCCCGGATATAACAATCTGACCCTTGCAGTTGTAATTGGCAATCTCTGCCACATATTTTTCTGCACCGCTTACTCTTTCTTCTGCCTTTTTGCAGCACTCCTTAATCACTTCCCTGTCCATCATAAGGACTGCTGCCATCTTTACTTCTCTGCCAGTGACAGCTTCCTCCATGACTTTTCCACGGTAGGCAGCCAGATTTATAAGCTCTCCCTCATCAAGTACATCCGCTGCATACAGGGCTGAATATTCGCCAAGACTTAAACCGCAGACATACTCCGGTCTGATTGCTGCTCTTTTTAAGAGCTTTGTAACCCCAACTGCAAAGCTCACCATACATGGCTGGGTATATCTGGTCTGACTAAGCTTCTCAAGAGGTCCATTGAAGCACAGGTCTTTTACATCAAACTCTGTAACATCACTGACGTATCGGGCTGCCCTGTCCATGGTCTCTGCAAACTCACTACAGCTATCATAAAAGTCCTTACCCATTCCCACATGCTGGCTTCCCTGTCCCGCATATACAAATCCTAATTTCATATCTCTTTCCTCCCCAGCTCTGAGAGGCAGCGCCTTGCCCCCTCATACAGATCTGATAAAATGTCTGCAACTGGTCTTATTTCCTTAAGCTGCCCACATACCTGTCCTGCCATGACAGAACCTGTCGTCATATCTCCATCAAACACTGCCCGTCTTAAACCGCCCAGTGTAATTTTTTCAAGCTCCATCTTGTCAGCCCCCTCTTTCTCAAGCTTAAGGTACTGGCGTGCCATACGGTTTTTAAGTATTCTTACAGGTGCCCCCTGAGAGCGTCCTGTCACTGTTGTAGCATTATCCTTTGCAGCTATAAGAGCCTGCTTGTAATTGATATGGATTGGGCACTCCTCACTTACCAGAAGACATGTGCCTATCTGCACACCGCAGGCTCCAAGGGCATAGGCTGCTGCCATCTGTCTGCCATCAGCGATTCCTCCTGCTGCTATTACTGGCACATCTACAGCGTCAACCATCTGGGGAAGCAGGGTCATGGTAGTCATATCTCCCACATGGCCGCCGCTTTCGCCGCCCTCTGCTATGATGGCATCTGCACCTGCCTCTATCATTTTCCTGGCAAGAAGGACACTTGCCACCACCGGTATGACGATGCTTCCATTTTCCTTCCACATAGCCATGTATTTTCCCGAATTTCCAGCTCCTGTTGTGATAACTTTAATTTTTTCATCATGCAAAAGCTCTGCTATGGCATCCACATCCGGATTCATAAGCATAAGATTCACTCCAAATGGTTTATCTGTCAGCGCCCTGCACTTATCGATTTCTGCCTTAAGCGCTTCATGGTTCATGCCACCAGAAGCAATCAGACCTAATGCGCC
>CAVFAM010000090.1:583-5166 GCA_963620375.1 Bacteroidaceae bacterium | reverse complement strand
CCGTAGCTGCTGGCTATGTCTATGTATTTCTTTGTCTTCTTCACCCACTTTACGGCGGTGTTTACTCTGGAATGTCCCTTTGGTTTCAGGACACTGTTGTCCGGTATGCTGCCATAGAGGTAGGGTGAGTTATTTATTGGGCGTGTGTCTGTGATGGTTGTCTTTCGCACTGGAATCTGTACATTTGATTGTGGAATATCCGGCTGAATATTCGCCACCATCTCCTGCGGTGCCATCTGCTCCGGCTTAGGCGCAATACGCTTGGGTCCGATGTAGTGGCGGTTTGCCAGCTCCTTACTGCCCTCAACGCGTCTTAACTCGATAACTTCGCGCTCTGTAAGCTGCTGCTTGTCATATTCCTTCGCCTTAGTCAGGGTCTCTGCATGAAGCTCAGTGAGATGCTTGTCCTCTGGCGCTTTCTCAGCAATCAGCCTTGTGAGATTTCCCCTGTGAAGTATGGCGAGCTCATGCAGCGCACGAGTAGCTGCCACATACAAAAGCTTCACATGTCCATTGTCAGATGGATATTTTCTCTCAGATGGGTCAAAGAGAAGTACTGCGTCAAACTCAAGACCTTTTGTATAGGCAACAGGCAGAACCATGACACCTGTTCCAAATTCTGCGCTTTCTAAATTATCATCCAGTATGTCTATATATTTTTTCAGTTCCTTTGTGACCTTCTCTGCTTCCCTCTCATCCCTGCATACCACAGCTATTGTCTCATAGCCTGCGTTCTGCCAGTCCTGTATTGTCTGTGTACATGCCGCCACAAGGCTTCTCACATCCCTGTATTCGTCAATCCTTACATCATTTCCGTGTCTGATTATAGGCTCAACCGGGTAGATTGAGAAATCCCCATGCCTTAATATCTCTGTTGCAAAATTTGATATTTCAACTGTGTTTCTATAGCTTTTGCGCAGGAGACCAAAAGCATCATAGGTACCTGTAAGTATGAGTTTTCTAAGCTCATCCCAGTCGTTTAAACCATACTGGTAGTGTATATTCTGAGAGGTGTCTCCCATGATTGTATATGTGCAGTTTCTGAGACAGTAGTGCAGGCAGGAATATGCCATCATTCCAAAATCCTGTGCCTCATCTATTACCACATGGCTTGCCTCCCTAATTGGGTCTGTCTCCTTTATCCTCTTGTATAGATATGCCAGCGCCGCCAAATCATATACATCAAAGGCATCCTCCGGTATGTCTATCTCATAGCCCGCTTCTGTCTGCTCCTGCAAAAATTCCTGATACAGCTCATATATGGAGCCTTCCCATTCATCCCTGCCAAAATATGTAGAGTATTTCTTTTCCAGTGGCTTCTTCTCCCTGGCTGTGAAAGACACATTTTTGCCCTGGACTTCATTCTCGTATTTTGAGTATATAATCTCATTCAGCATGAGAATCTTGCTCTGCATAGACATGCTCTGGTTTTCCTTCAGGTAGGTGTCTATGAGATTTCTGCCCACAAGTATATTTCCTGTTTTTTCCATGTATACCTCATCTCTTGGTATACATTTTCCCTCATATCTGACACAGAAGGCTTCAAGGTCCTTAAACCACTTTAAGCTGCCCTTGACACTGTTTTTCTCATCATTTTTGTCCAGACCCTTGACCATATATCTGCAGTCATCCCAATCCTCGTAGAGAAGTCTGGTAAACAGCTGCTCCATGGTCATCTGCTTCACACCATATACATCCAGTTCAGGCAGCACGCCTGTTATGTAATTGAGCAAAATCCTGTTACTGCCTATTATGTAAAAATCCTCTGGTCTGAAATCATCCTCATAATTGTATAAAATATATGATATTCTGTGCATTGCCACTGTGGTTTTTCCAGAGCCGGCAACACCCTGAATTATCACATTGGTCTTTGGCGAGCGCCTGATAATCAGGTTCTGCTCCTGCTGGATTGTAGCTATAATCTCACCCAGCACAGCCTTTTTATTCTTCGCCAGATACTTGGTCAGAAGCTCATCATTTGCCACCACATCTGAGTCGAAAAAGTCCTTCAGCCTGTCATTTTCTATCTCATAGGTTCTCTTGCGCTCTAAATCTATTTCAAAAGTGCCCTCCGAGCTGACTGTATACTTGCATAAGCCAAGTGAATTTTCATAATAGACAGAGGCAATCGGAGCTCTCCAGTCTATTACCATGGGTTCTGAGGCATTCCTTGCAATTCCTACTCTTCCTATATAGTATGACTCTGGAAAATCCATATTGGGATCCTTGAAATCTATTCTGCCAAAATATGGCTTGCTTCTGGCTTTTTCAAGCCTTGTCAGGCTCCGCCTGGTTTCCTTGAGCTGAGCTGTCGCATTGTTCCACAAAGCCAGACCTTCCTTGTCCTGTGCCTCGTAGACCTCCATAAGGTCTGCCAAATCTTCATTCAGTTTTCTTATATCTGCCCTTGCCTTATCCAGATTATCCTGGGCTACGCCGATTATTGTGGCGAGCTGCTTTTCCTCGTCTGACCTTGTGAGTCCTGGGATTGGGCGCTGGTGGGCTGGTCTGGTTTGTTCTTTCATTAATTAACCTAATCCTTCATATTCAATCATTTTCCCCCTTTATGATAATTGAATTCCCTGCGTTTTTCAATGTCTACATACAGTTTTAAAAATAAAATGGCAACCCTCAGACGGATTACCATTTACAAACTTCATATTAATTTCGTCAGCTCACAGTTTTTGCCCAGATTATCCCAAAACCTGTCAAGTGGTGTATTTCTCAGCCTTCCAATAATGCTCCCATTCATGGCTCCATGCCCCACTATCAGCACATCCCTGCCCTTTGAAAGCTCCGGTCTGATAACTTCATCCATAAACTGTCCTGTTCTGGCATAAAGCTCCTCAAAGCTCTCTGCATTTTCTGGTGGGATATAATTAACAGGGTCTTTGAAAAGCTTGTACGCAGGCACCTCCGGGTGGTCAAATACATTCTCCTCGCCTTCACAGATACCAAAGCTCATTTCCCTGAGTCTGTCATCTATAACAATAGGAATGTCCCTGCCCCTTAAGACAAGCTCCGCTGTCTCATGTGCCCTCACAAGAGGTGAGCAGTAGCACACATCAATATGTAAATCCCTATATTTCTCACCGGCCTCAAGTGCCATGCGGCGTCCTTCATCATTCAATGGTATATCTGTACTGCCCTGCAGCCTATGTACTTTATTCCAGTCGGTCTGACCGTGTCTCATGATATATAGCATGTCATATCTCCTCTATCTTCCTGCATATATCTGCTCACAGGCGGTTTAATCCAAATATATGCTGCTAATTTTCATTAGTTATATCTAATTCCCCATGTACTGGTCAATTCCGTTTGCAATTCCATCCGCAATCTTCCACTGGTAATCATCTGATGCCATAAGGGTATCCTCGTTTGGATTGGTCATATATCCCATCTCAACTATTGTCACAGGAACCTGACTCCAATTTACTCCGCTCATGGAATCAGTCTCCCATACATACTCCTTATTGCAGCCTGTAGCACTTACCAGATTATCCAGAACCGCTGTAGACAGCGCCTTGCTCTGGCTGTAAACGCCTGCATTATATGGGTTTGATGCAGTCTGGCATATGGTCATTGCACCACTCACTGATGAGTTGTCTGAACCATTTGCATGTATTCTTATAAAAGCATCAGCCCCTGCATTGTTTGCTATTGCAGCCCTCTCACTGTTGCTTATATTTACATCATTTGTGGTACGAACCATGATTACCTCATAGCCCCTCTCCTCAAGCTCCTGCTGCAGCTTAAGGGCTACCTCAAGTGTCAGCTCATACTCTGCCAGTCCGCTGGACACACCTCTGGTTCCGCCAGCCACCTTTGCCTTGGTTTCACTGGCTCCTGGTCCTATAGGCTCCTGGGAAGAATCTCCTGTCTGCTGGTGTCCTGCATCAATAACCACCAGATTGCCGTTTCCTGTGGCAGATGGCACCTTAAGATACTGGCTTGCCACATAATATCTGGCTTCGTCTATATAGACCTGGCTCCACTCTCCATCGTCTGATATTCTGTATACATCAGTTCTGGCTGGCAGCTTCTTATAAACCTCCGCATCTGTGGATGGCTCCATTCTTACATTGACTGTGCTTGTGGTTCTCACAGTCTCAAGCTGTGAGACATCAAGCTGCTCCTTTTCCTTCTCAGCCACCGCCTCTGTAGTCTGTTCTGTATCTGCCACTGCTTCTGTCGCAGGTACTTCCCTGTCTGTCGCATCTGCCTGTACAGTTTCTGTGCCAGTTACCGTCTGTTTATCATCATTTCCCTTATCTGCTGCTTTGCCACAGCCTGTCACAAGCACTGCAAGCATGGCAATACATATAAACAGCTTTAATAAACTTTTATTTTTTTCCATACGAAAAAAGCCTCCTGCTAGATAAATTTATTTAATCCTTCTATATATTTATCATAATTGCAGAGACCTTGTAAATACCACTCACATCTTGAGCATGAATTATCAAACATTTCTCTTGTCATTTTTTCTTTGATGTACTGCATCAGCTCTGACGAATCATATTCCTCATTTTTGCGCAAAGCAAGCACATCAAGTAAGGCTTCATCCTTGCTCTTTACCTTATCAC
>CAVFAM010000090.1:0-573 GCA_963620375.1 Bacteroidaceae bacterium | reverse complement strand
TCACTGTCTAAGGTGCATACTTTTCTCTCTTTATCCTGGTTCGGACACTCACTGCACACCACATCCGGTGTCACCTGCAGCTTAAGCTTAGTTCCCTGCCTGAGCCTTGCCACAACTGTATCCATATTTTCCGTAAACTTATCACTATACCCTTTACCAACATAAAGGGGTGAGCACAGTAAATGATGCACTCTTAAATTCATTGCCTGATTCCTCTTTTATTGTCTTTGTAATTGCTCTGCCAGAAGCTGTGAAAAGCTCTGTTCAGCAATCTTTCTGTTCACGCCTGCAACCCTCTGGGTCTTCTCGTGCCTTGTCGAATCAAATACAAAGTGCTGCATAGGGAGTATTTTATTGAAATCCATTCTTTCTACACTACTAATATTGTCCATACCATCATCCTCCTTGAATCAAGTAAACACAACTACACTATATATTGTTCCTATTCTATATATCGACCACTAATTATGGTTTGTTAACCCAAATGATAACTTTTTCATTAAAAAAGCACCATAAAGTTTGCAATATTGCGCAAATTATGATATAACCGCATATGGCTGTGTAGTCTAAATG
>CAVFAM010000089.1:0-5263 GCA_963620375.1 Bacteroidaceae bacterium | reverse complement strand
GACAAAAAACACCTGTACCACTGCATCTGTATCATCATTGGCAAGGGCTATGATATCCTTGTCCTCCCCATCTGTATGGGTAATCTTCTGCTTCTGGGCAATCTGCTTGACGCTGTTTATCAGGTCTCTGTATTCCATGGCCTTCTCAAATTCCAGATTGTCAGAGGCAGTCATCATCCTGCTTTCCAAATCCTTTAGCACCAGACCAAAATTGCCATTTAAAAATTCCAGGGCAGCATTTACCCTCTCCCTGTACTCTTCCTTGCTTATATATCCCTGGCAGGGTGCTGCACATTGGTGTATATGGTAGTTAAGGCAGGGTCTGTCTAAGCCTATATCCCTTGGCAGCTTTCTATTACAGGTTCTGAGCTTATATATTTTGTTTATCAGATCTATGGTATCCCTGACCGCAGTAACGCTGGTATAGGGTCCAAAATATCTGGATTTATCCTTTTTCATATCACGTGAAAAAAGCACCCTTGGATAATCCTCTCCAACGGTGACCTTTATATATGGGTATGTCTTGTCATCACGGAGCATGGTGTTGTACTTTGGTGTATGCTCCTTTATCAGGTTGCACTCCAGCACTAAGGCTTCAAGCTCTGAGTCTGTGACAATATACTCAAAATGGTCGATATGCTCCACCATCTGACGCTTCTTTATACCCTCATCATGACTCTTCTGGAAATACTGGTGTACCCTCTTGGTCAAGCTCTTTGCCTTTCCTATATAGATGATTGCATCCCCTTCATCGTGCATAATATAAACTCCCGGTTGATCCGGGAGTTTTTTTAGTTCTTCCTGTATGTTAAATGTGTTTTCCATATTCTACTCTGCAAATATGTCTGTGTTGTTGTTATTGTCAGCTTCCGGGCTTGTATAGTCGTGGGATTCTGCAAAGGCTTCCTCTGACACTACTTCCACGCTGTCAGATGCTTTTTCCTCTTCATCAAGGCTCTTATCTGCCTTAGTGTTGCTTCCGTCAGCCTTATTGTCCTCAGCCTTCTTCTCATCCTCCGGGTCAGGAAGTCCCTTCATCTCACGGAACATCTTCATGAATTCCTTGCCTGTAATGGTTTCCTTCTCATACAGGTACTCAGAAATCTTATCAAGTACATCCCTGTTCTCCTCGAGAAGCCTGGTTGCCTCATCATATGCCTCGTTGATAATCTTAAGTACTTCCTTATCAATCTCTGCTGAGGTGTCCTCACCGCAGATAAGTCCTGCACGGCCTTCAAGATACTGGTTCTCAACTGTTGCAAGGCACATCATGCCAAAGCGGTCTGACATACCATACATAGTAACCATGGCTCTTGCAATCTTTGTAGCATTCTCAATATCGTTTGCAGCTCCGCTTGTGGCAGACTTAAATGTGACAACCTCTGCTGCACGACCTGCCATATAGGTTGTAATCTTTGCTAAAAGCTCTTCCTTGGTCTCAAGGTACTTTTCTTCCTCAGGAGTCTGAAGAGTATAGCCCAGTGCTCCCATTGTACGAGGCACAATAGTAATCTTCTGGACTGGCTCAGTGTTTTTCTGCAGGGCAGATACAAGGGCGTGGCCAACCTCATGGTATGAGACAATCTTTCTCTCTTTATCACTCATAACCCGGTCTTTCTTCTCTTTACCACCTACAGCCACAAGCTCAAAAGCTTCAAATAAATCTGACTGGTTTACAAACTGTCTGTTGTTTTTAACTGCGATAATTGCAGCCTCATTTATCATATTTGCCAGATCTGAACCCACAAGTCCTGCTGTTGCAAGGGCAAGTGCATCCAAATCTACTGTCTCATCCATCTTGACATCCTTTGAATGAACCTTGAGAGTCTCAAGACGTCCCTTTAAGTCTGGCTTGTCAACGATAATTCGTCTGTCAAAACGTCCCGGTCTGAGTAAGGCTTTATCAAGCACCTCTGGACGGTTAGTTGCAGCTAATATCAAAAGTCCCTTGGATGTATCAAATCCATCCATCTCTGCAAGGAGCTGGTTTAAGGTCTGCTCCCTCTCATCATTTCCACCGCCGTATCTGCTGTCACGGCTCT
This sequence comes from Bacteroidaceae bacterium, assembly GCA_963620375.1. Taxonomy (GTDB): domain Bacteria; phylum Bacillota; class Clostridia; order Lachnospirales; family Lachnospiraceae; genus Roseburia. The sequence continues at coordinate 3,221 of CAVFAM010000089.1, read as the reverse complement.
TTCCTATTGCATCAATCTCATCAATAAAGATAATACATGGTGCCATCTTCTGGGCTTCCTTGAAGAGGTCTCTGACTCGTGATGCACCCACACCCACAAACATTTCTACGAAATCTGAACCTGCAAGTGAGAAGAATGGCACTCCTGCCTCTCCTGCTACTGCCTTGGCAAGAAGGGTCTTACCAGTTCCCGGAGGTCCTACTAAAAGGGCTCCCTTTGGAAGCTTGGCACCTATATCCCTGTATCTCTTAGGATTGTGAAGGAAGTCAACAACCTCCTGTAAGGATTCCTTGGCTTCATCCTGTCCTGCTACATCCTTAAAGGTGACACCTGTGGATTTTTCCACATAGACCTTGGCAGTTGTCTTGCCAACGCCCATACCCATGCCGCCTCCCATTCTCTTCATGAGGAAGCCTAAGAGTATCCACAATAAAACAAGTGGAATAATAAAGCTTAAGATATTTAATACCCATGCTGATGTGTTGTCCGGCACAGCTGCCTTTACAATAACATCCTTTCCCTCAGATGTCTGCGCAGTCTTTAACTCCTGAATCAGCTCCGGATCTGATATATAGCCTGTGTAATATGTGACATCATATGCAGCCTTTTCGTCTACAAGTGTGTAATTAATCTGTGATGAATCAAACTCTACAGTTGCTACATTGCCTTTTTCCAGCTGCTGGATAAATTCGGTGTATGTAACCTCCTGTGTGCTAAGGTCTGAAAATTTGTTTGTCACAAGTGATACGACAAACAATACCATGAGCGATACGAGTATAAAGCTCATTATCATCTGACCATTATTGTTCTTTTTTCCATTATTATTGTTATTATTTGACCCCTGGTTGTTATCCATAGTTCCTCCAAGTATTCATTAAGTTCTATAAAATCCTTTTTATTATAAGAAAAAGAAGCGGTAAAATCAACCGCTCCTTTATAAACAAACTATTAAAACTCAATAAAAATATTACTTATTTACCTTTGTAGCCGCCTCAATAAAGCCCTTGAAGAGTGGATGTGGGCGGTTTGGACGGGATTTAAGCTCTGGATGGGCCTGTGTTGCAAGGAACCATGGATGGTCTGGAATCTCAACCATTTCTACGATTCTTCCATCTGGTGATGTTCCGCAAAGCTTCATTCCGTTTTCCACAAGCACAGCTCTGAAGTCGTTATTAACCTCATATCTGTGACGATGACGCTCGTTGATATTCTCTGTTCCATATACCTCATATGCCTTTGAAGTCTTGTCAAGTACACATGGGTATGAGCCAAGTCTCAATGTACCACCGATATCCTCAATACCATTCTGGTCTGGCATAAGCGCAATAACAGGATGTGTTGTATTAGGGTCAAGCTCGATAGAGTGGGCATCATGGAAGCCGCATACATGGCGGGCATACTCGATGATTGATACCTGCATGCCAAGGCAGAGTCCTAAGTATGGAATCTTGTTCTCCCTTGCGTATTTTGCAGCAGAAATCATTCCCTCGACACCTCTGTCGCCAAATCCGCCAGGAACAATAATTCCCTGCTGGTCTCCAAGAATCTCCTCTGCATTATCATCATTTAAAAGCTCTGAGTCAACCCACTTGATGTCAACTGTTGCGTGAGCTGGTATTCCACCATGCTTTAATGCCTCTACAACTGAGATATAGGCATCATGAAGGGCTGTGTATTTTCCGACAAGGGCAATCTTTACTTCCTTATCTGGATGGCGTAAATCCTCCACCATCTGTGTCCAGTCAGCAAGGTCTGGCTCTGGGCAGTCAAGCTTTAAGCACTCGCAGCAAGTGGAGCCTCGTATAAGTACTCAACATCAAGGTTCTGGAGTACATGTGAGTTTGGCACATTACAGAATAAGGCAATCTTGTCCTTTATTCCCTGGTCAAGTGGCTGCTCTGAACGGCACACGATGATGTCCGGCTGGATTCCCATTCCCTGAAGCTCCTTAACGCTTGCCTGTGTAGGCTTTGTCTTAAGCTCTCCTGAAGCCTTGATATATGGGATGAGGGTTACATGGCAAAGGATTGCATTCTCATGTCCCACCTCATGCTGGAACTGTCTGATTGCCTCAAGGAAAGGCTGTGACTCGATATCACCAACTGTTCCACCAACCTCAATGATAGCGATTGTTGTATCATCTGAAGTGAAATCCCTGTAAAATCTGCTCTTAATCTCATTTGTAATATGAGGAATAACCTGAACTGTTCCTCCGCCGTAATCACCACGACGCTCCTTCTGTAATACTGACCAGTATACTTTTCCAGTAGTTACATTTGAGTTCTTTGTAAGACTCTCATCAATAAAACGCTCATAATGACCAAGGTCAAGGTCTGTCTCTGCACCGTCATCTGTTACAAACACCTCTCCATGTTGGATAGGGTTCATTGTACCTGGATCAATGTTGATGTATGGATCAAACTTCTGCATTGTCACCTTATAACCACGAGCCTTCAAGAGACGTCCAAGGGATGCAGCTGTGATTCCTTTTCCAAGACCGGATACAACACCACCGGTGACGAAGACATATTTTACAGCCATAATTTTCCTCCTTAAGAATATAAATAATCTAATTTAATCATTTTAACATTAACCAAAATATTATACTGCCTTACCCTCAAATATGCAAGACAGTATTTTAAGCTTTTACATCTGATGACGGACTACCTTGTACTCGTCTCCATTTCTGAAAAACGGACATTCCTTATAGTTGCTCTGCACAAAACGAGCCATATCATCCTCGTCCATATTTACAGAGCAGTAGTACTCCTCGTCATTCTCATCATATTCATTATATGCACAGAAATCGCAGCTTGCCATGTCATACCTCCTACAGCTTTGCAATCTTTGGAGCAATCTTGGCATCATAGACAAGTCCCAGAAAATCTTTTCTGAGCTTAACCTTTGTCTCCCAGTAAATCTCTGTTATCTCATCTCCATTTGATGTGGTGGTGGAAACATCCATAACTGCATCTAACACCTCTGGATTTATGGCATCCATGACCTCATCCAGCGTGTCCTCAAACTCACAGTAGACATCACTGTTAAGGTATATCACGAAATTTTTACGGTTAAGCTTTGTTATATCTGTCTCATCTGTGAAAAGCTCCTCAAGGCTTCTGTCCGCAATTGCTTCAAATTCCTTCTTTACATCTCTGTAATCTATCTCACAATAGTTTTCCTTAAAAAATACTTCAAATACTTCTTTTGTTATCTCTGCC
>CAVFAM010000088.1:0-2453 GCA_963620375.1 Bacteroidaceae bacterium | reverse complement strand
CTCGAACCTGTGACCCTCTGCTTGTAAGGCAGATGCTCTCCCAGCTGAGCTAAGATCCCATTTGTGTCGGTCGACTCTTGCCGACCGACTTGATTATTATAGCTTGACCATATACTTATGTCAACTATTTTCTTGCATTTTATATACTTTTTTATATAATCTACCAATTACTCTGCTAACAGTCTCTCAACCAGCTTCACGCAGTCTGCCGCATCCTTTGAGTAGCCGTCTGCACCTATTTCGTCCGCAAAGCTCTGGGTGATGCAGGCTCCTCCGATTACTACCCTGCTCTTACAGCCCTTCTCCTTACACAGCTCCACCACATCCTTCATACGCATCATGGTTGTGGTCATAAGTGCGGATAAGCCTATGATTGCTGCATTTTCTTTTATGGCAAGGTCTACTATATCCTCACACTTTACGTCTTTTCCCATGTCTATGACATTGTAGCCATAGTTTTTGAGCATGAGAACCACAAGGTTTTTGCCTATATCGTGGATATCCCCCTCCACTGTTGCGATGACAAGGGTTGGCATGTCTCCTCCTGCGCTCTTTCGCTCCATCTTTGGCTCCAGATAGTCAATGGCTTCCTTCATTGTATTGGCACTTCCAATTAGCTGTGGCAGGAAATACTTCTTTGAGTTAAACAGCTCTCCTACCTCATTTATTGCCGGGATGAGGTAATCGTTGATAATAGCATCAGGCTCCGCCCCATCTGCCAGTGCCTTGTCTACCTCTGAAATAATAGTCTCCTTGCTGCCCTTTAATACAGCCTTAAAGACAGGGTTTTCTGAAAGCTCCGCACTGACTCTCCCATCACCAGTCTGGGCGGCACCGCCATTTGAAGGACTCTTACTAACCCTTACAGTTTCAAACTGGGCATTTTTCTCCGCAAACTTATTCATGTGCTCAATGTAACGGATGTCGCTGGCTGGCCTGTTGAGCAGCATATCTGATGCAAAGGCTGCATTCATTAACAAGTCCTGGGACGGATTGGCAATCGCCATTGTAAGTCCTCTGTTTATAGCCATTATGAGGAAGGCTGTATTTACATAGCCTCTCTCCGGCAGTCCGAATGAGATATTTGAAAGTCCACAGATTGTAGGCAGCTTCTTCTCATTTTTACAGTAATCAATTGTCTCAAAGCACTCTACTGCTGCGTTGGCATTGGCTCCTATGGTTGCCACAAGTCCGTCCACCACTATATCCTCATGTGACATGCCAAGGGCAAGTGCCTTGTCATATATTTCATTTATTATAGCCTTCTTTTCCGCAATGTTTTCTGGCAGTCCTGCGTCTGAAAGAGGCAAAAGTATAAACATGGCTCCGTACTTTGCAGCTACAGGCAGAAGCTTCTCCATTTTTTCTGTCTCAAGAGAGATAGAATTGATAAGGGCACGTCCCGGATATATCTTTAGAGCCTCCTCTATGACGTCCACATGGCTTGAGTCGATGCAAAGAGGACAGTCTACTGTGGATGACACCTCATATATGACATTTTTCATCATCTGAAGCTCATCTATTCCGTTCATTCCCATATTTATGTCAAGTATTGCTGCACCATTTGCTTCCTGATCCATTGCCATATTTCTGACTAAGTCAAGCTTTCCTTCTCTGAGCTCTGCCTGCAGTTTTTTCTTGCCAGTAGGATTTATTCTCTCACCCACCACAAGGAAATTGCCGTCCAAATCTATCTCAACTGCTTTTCTCTCAGATGACAAAATTCTTCTGTGACTCTTTAAAGGATTGATAAGCTCCATGCCCTTTACCCTTGCTGTGAGGGCTGCAATATGCTCCGGGGTCGTTCCACAGCAGCCACCCACGATGGCAGCTCCTGCCTCAACCAGTGCTGCTCCTGCCTCTGCAAACTCCTCCGGAGTCATCCTGTATACAGTCTCTCCATCCACCAGCTCTGGCAGACCTGCATTTGGCTTGGCAAGGATTGGCACTGTAGCGTACTCTGCCATGGTTTTCACAGGCTCTACCATCTCCATAGGTCCTGTCGAGCAGTTTATACCTATCACGTCCACACCTAATGATTGTAATACCACAACCGCTGCTTCTGGTGGTGTACCGTAAAGTGTACGTCCATCCTCATTGTAGGTAAGTGTCACCATAACAGGCTTGTCCGACACCTCCTTTATGGCAAGAACCGCCGCCCTGCATTCCTGCAGGCTCATCATGGTCTCAACTACAAATAAGTCGACGCCTGCCTCATCCAATATTAAAGCCTGCTCCTTATACACCTCCACAAGCTCCTCAAACATAAGCTCTCCCAGAGGAAAAAGCTGCTGTCCTGTCATGGTCATGTCACCGGCAACCAGCGCCTTATCTCCAACCGCTTCCTTTGACAGCTTGACAAGCTCTGTGTTTATCTCTCTTATTCTGTCAGCCAGTCCGTACTCCTCAAGCTTTATCCTGTTTCCTGTAAATGTAGGTGCGTACACGATATT
>CAVFAM010000087.1:0-3804 GCA_963620375.1 Bacteroidaceae bacterium | reverse complement strand
CACACAATTCCGAAAACCGCATAAAAATCCCCCCGCTATATTATATGCGAGGGGATAATATAATTTAATACTATTTGTTTTTATGTACTATTTTGTATATTGCCTGAGACACGATTCCTGCTGCAATACCACAGCATAAGGCCTCAATCACAGCCTGCACTCCTACTAAGGCAATAATAAATGCTATCGGATTGGTAGTTCCAAATGCCTCTTTAAGGTTTACCACATAGTCACAGTTATAAAACAGCAGAACCAGTGTACCCATAAAAAGCAGGGTGTTGAGTACCGGACAGCATATTCCTGCAATATAGTACCTGACTGGATTTTTCATTGCTTTCTGCAAGCCCTTAAAAATAAGACCGCATAAGAGACCCTCAAGAACTCTTGGAACAATACAGAGGATTGCCACAAATACAGGATTGACTCCCATAAAGGCTCCCATCATTGCACTTGGTGCTGTGAGCGCTGTGTAAAAGCTTGTGAGTCCGAATACCAGACCACAGATTGTACCGCCCTTTGGTCCAAGGATGATTGCTCCTACAGCCACAGGAACAGTGATAAGTGTTACTGTGAGGAACGGTGTCCTGATGTAACCGATTGGTGTAAGTGCCATCAGAATAATGATTGCCGACAGCAGGGCAAGCTGTGTCAGAAATCTTACATCCGCTTTTTTCTTGTTTTCATTTGCCATATTTAATTTACCTCCTACTACCGTTTCCTTCTGGAATACAGTGTGAATTATTATTGCTTAATCTGTCAAAAAATATGTGAAGGGATGACTTCCTGACGGTCAGTCTGCCTTGTTAATTTTTTAACACAATTGAAACAAGTCCATTATATCTTATGCGTTATACATTTTCAATTAAATTATACGTTAAATCTAAAGAGAATTACATCTCCGTCTTTTACGACATACTCCTTACCTTCCATGCCCACAAGACCTTTTTCCCTTGCGGCTGCAAGACTTCCAAGCTCAAGTAAGTCCTTGTAATTTACAACCTCAGCCTTGATAAAGCCTCTCTCGAAATCGGTGTGGATTTTACCAGCTGCCTGTGGTGCCTTGGTACCCTTTGTGATAGTCCATGCTCTGCACTCGTCCTCTCCTGCTGTGAGGAATGAGATAAGTCCAAGCAGGCTGTAGCTTGCTGCTACCAGCTTATCGAGACCTGATGACTTAACCCCAAGGTCTGCAAGAAACTCTGCCTTCTCGTCATCATCAAGCTCTGCAAGCTCCTGTTCTATCTGTGCGCAGATTACAAATACCTCTGCTCCCTCTGCCTTTGCCATGTCACGAACCTTGGCAACGTGTGGATTTGAAGCACCATCATCTGCCAGATCATCCTCTTTTACATTTGCAGCATAGATTGTAGGCTTGGCTGTGAGGAGGTTATAGCCCTTAAACCAGAGCTCCATATCCTCATCATCTGGCACCTCAAAGGTACGAGCCATCTGATTGCTCTCGAGATGAGCCTTTACAGCTTCAAGAAGCTCCATCTCCTTGGCAAGAGTCTTGTCCATACGGGCCTGCTTCTGCACCTTCTGGATTCTTCTCTCAAGAATCTCAAGGTCAGAGAAAATCAGCTCAAGGTTGATAGTCTCGATGTCACGGGCTGGGTCAATGCTTCCATCTACATGGACGATATTTGTATCCTCAAAGCAGCGTACTACGTGTACGATTGCGTCTACTTCACGAATGTTTGCAAGGAACTGGTTTCCAAGTCCCTCTCCCTTGCTGGCTCCCTTTACGAGTCCTGCAATGTCTACGAATTCGATTGTTGCCGGAGTAACCTTCTTGGTGTGGTAAAGCTCTCCAAGCTGCTCTATACGCTCATCTGGTACTGCTACGATTCCCACGTTTGGGTCGATTGTTGCAAATGGATAGTTTGCAGCAAGGGCGCCTGCCTTTGTGAGTGAGTTAAATAAGGTACTTTTTCCTACGTTTGGTAATCCGACGATTCCTAATTTCATATCTTAATATACCTGTCTGAAAATCCTTGTATTTCAAGGGTTTTCGCCTTTCTATGTTATTTTACTACACAATTTACTACACAATTTTTAAGGCTTTTTCTATCTTTTCAACTTCCTTTACCTTTTCATCTTCTGTCACATGGACATATAAATTCATGGTAATTCCTACATTAGAATGCCCTAATATTACTTGCAAGGTTTTAGGACGCATATTCGCTTCGATACACCTTGTAGCCATTGTGTGCCTTAATACGTGCATTGAGAAACGAGGAATACCAGCTTTATCACATAACTTAAATAGTGTGGTATCATATGCGGAATTTTTTGTAGGTTCGCCTTTGCGATTTAAAAACACAAACTCTGAGAAATCCATATTGATAACTTTAAGACTTCTCACTTTTTCTTTCTGTGCTTTCAACAATCGGATTGCTTCTTCTGTCAAAGGTATTTCTCTATACCCCGACTTACTTTTTGGCTCGCCTATTCTCCACTCACCTACAGAATGCCGATACTCCATTGTTCTTTGAATATGTACTACCTTCTTTTCAAAATCAATGTCAGACCATTTAAGACCAATCATCTCTCCTGTTCTTAATCCAGTCTGTAATACAAATGCAAACTGATTGTAATTGCTACAGTCTTTCGCTACTTCCAAGAATTTTTTCTGTTCTTCTACTGTCAATGCTCTTACTTTCTTTGGCTCTTTACCAATATTGTACTTGACTGCTTTTGTTACTGGATTCTTTAGTATCACATCATTCTCAACTGCATCTGAAAACATACAATATAATGCTATCCTCGTCTGATATATTGTCGTTGTCTTATATTTGTCTTTCATTTGATTCAAGACATTTTGACAATGCATTGGTTTTACATCAGATAAAATCATATTTCCTATACAGTCTTTAATGTTATGTTCAAACCTTTCTCTGTAATTCCTTATTGTGTTAGGTCTGATACTATCACCTTTTATATTTTCAAGCCAATACTCAAACCAAGCTGTGACTGTCATATCACCACAAGCATTGATTCCACCATGTTCATCCTCGAACCTAGCGTCTGCGTACCAATTACGGCATTCTTGTAACTTCGGAAAATATCTCTGAACGGATTTTCCTGTACGTTTGCTGATAAATCTAGCTGTGTATAATCCGTCTTTTCGCTGGCATATTCCTACACCAAGCTCTCTTCCTTTTAAATCTTTGCCCGTAAAATCAACTCCTTCCTGCTGTGTAAGCATAAAGAGTTTGATACAGCCTGTTATTATACCACAAGTCTTGCAATTTTGAAACTATCAAAATCTCTATAATTCAATACTCTTGGATATATACTGTTCAAACTCTTTTCTTTTTACCAATTTTTTATTTCCTACATAAAGTACAAAGTTGCACTTTGGTTGCTTTAATAACTCTTCAATTCTGTTAATTCCTATATTTGAATAGGTTGCCGCCTCTTTAATTGTCATATTCAGTTTTAACCAAAATGGCATTTCTAAAGTTTTACTATCTGTCATTTCTATAAAATCACTCTCCCTAATACAAAAGGCAGAAGTCATTACAACCTCTGCCCTAATCAAATCATATATTCTGTTACCATTCTTTTGATAAGCTATCAGCAAGCAGATACACAAGACTTCCTGCTACCGCCATACCAAAACATTTAGCCATTTCTTTCTGATATGCTGGTATTGACTTTTGTATAAGTCCTACATCAATACCGCAGATATTCTTTAATGGAATTTCAATACCACAATCGTATTTAAGTGCATATATCATACATCCCATCGCTTTTTCAAATGGAATATCAAACTGTTTCATAAGTTTATCCAAGCAATTC
>CAVFAM010000086.1:0-2785 GCA_963620375.1 Bacteroidaceae bacterium | reverse complement strand
TAGAGCCTGTCCTCCTCAAGTCCTAAAACCTGTGTCAAGAACTCCCATGACCAGGCAATAGCCTCATGCTTGAAATAGTCTCCAAAAGAGAAGTTGCCAAGCATCTCAAAGAATGTAAGGTGACGTGCTGTCTTTCCTACGTTTTCAATATCACCTGTACGAACACACTTCTGGCATGTTGTCACTCTTCTCCTTGGTGGAATCTCCTGTCCTGTGAAATAAGGCTTAAGTGGTGCCATTCCTGCATTTATAAGCAATAAGCTGTTGTCATTGTGTGGAACCAATGAAAAGCTCTTCATAGCAAGATGTCCCTTGCTTTCAAAAAATTCAAGATACATGCGGCGAAGTTCATTTACGCCATAACTCTTCTTCATCGTTGTTACTTTATCTCCTTTGATTTATTCCTCAGAATTTACAGCCTGTTCTGCTGCAGCTTTTTTCGCATCCTTGGATTTGCGAAGCTTAACTCCTATGAATCCTCCTGCACATCCTATTGCAGCCAAAATAACCATAATAATAAGGTACTGTGCAATGCACATTAAAAAATCAACCATCACAATTCCTCCTGTCAACAAAAGCATTTCATTTAATTATATCCCATATTTTTTCTTAATTCAATAAGTATTTAGTTCTCTCCAAATGGAAATACCTGATTTTCTCTCTCGATTTCCATGACCCTGTCAGCCATGCCCAGATTGCTGATGCTCTTCTTGTAGTCCTTAATCGGTGAATAATCCTGCCACATGTGCATAGGGAATACAAACTCCGCATCTGTGTTTCTGAGCAGATAATCTATTCCATCCTTGGCAAAGGCTCCAAGCCTTGTGTCCATAGGCATGAAAGCTATATTTATAGGGAGCTCCCTGAGCTTATTAATCTCATGTCTGAAATTTCTCTTCATCCTGCCATTCATCAGCTCGCCCACACCATCCCAGTGCCAGTCGTTCAGGTCTCCTGCATGGAATAAAGTCACTCCATCTACATCAATATAAAATGCCACACCAGTATCGGTAGACCGTAAAGTCTTAATTTTAATGCCATCCACATCATATTCCTTGTCAGGCACCACAAATGTCACCCGGTCTCTGACTTTTGGATTTATGCCATGCTTAGATAAAAAATTAGGGCTTATCCTTATATCTTTTGAAAAAATATATTTTATATTCTCATATTTGTCTGCAAGACGAAGCACATCCATATCGTAATGGTCCTTGTGGCTGTGGCTGGCAAACATATAGATTTTGGTGTCAGGGGCATATTCAGGTATCTTGCCCTTAAAGCTGTAGCCATTTACCTTATCTCCATCAAAGTAGTCAAATATGAGTACCTTGTCATCCACCTCAACTAAAAAGCTGCTGTGGTGTAAAAAAATAACCTGCATTGTCATTCTCCTTGTGTTTTAGTATTCCTCAAGCTTCTCCCTGAGCTTCCCTATATATATTCTTTTCAATTCACTCTTTACCTGGTCACTGCCCATACCATTAAATAATGGCAATGACAGATTATTGTGTATCAGCTCATTTGACAGTCTCAGATTCTGCTGTACCAGTCTAAGCCAGTGCTCCACTCTCCTTGTACCGTCTCCTATAACGCAGCCCCAGAATTTTTTCATCTCGTCATCTGTCATATCGTATATTCTGGACTTTATCGCCCCGGCATTTTCCAGGGCACGATACATCACAGCTGATACATATATGCCCCTGTCCTCTATGAATTTATTGCCTCCAGCGGAGAAAATATCCCTCACATTTCCACACCATACCAGACAGCTGTATACCAGCCAGGGTGTAAAATTGTGATAATCACCTTTAAACACTTCTGGAAACAGGGCAATACCCTCATTTAGATATATGCCTTTTTCCTCCTTAGACAAATCCGAAAAAGCTGTTGTCTCGCTGCCACTCCACCATGTAGATTTCTGTGTCCTCAGCAGTCTTCTTATTTTACGGTTTAAATCATCTCCAGACAATTCCAGTAAGTCCCTGGCATCGTTTCTGGTAAGATAATCCTCCCCATCTTTCAAATCCAGATTCAGATAAAATCTCGGGCTGTGTGTCACCTTTAAATCCGCTATACACTCCTCATATCTTCTCAGGCGCACCTCCGGCTTACCGCCGCCAAGCTTTGCCATAATTACATATGTATCATCTATATCGTTTTTCAGGCTTTCATATATGCTTCCACCAATCACTTCCCATTTCGATGAGTCTGTCTTTTTTACCTCAATCCCTAATTTATCTCCGTCGGTTTTATCCTCCAGTATAAAATCAGGAAATCTCTGTGTACTGTGGGTAATGGCTTCTTTATCAAAGCCAGCTGCAATCAGGCTGTCATATACTATAGCCTCAAAATCCGTCCCGGACAGCTTAAATTTATCAGCCTCCTGCACTTTCTTCTCACAAAGCCTTCTCTCTATATCTTCCTGCATTCCATATAATTTTTCAATATATAATGCTAATTTTTCCTGTGACACATTAACCTCCAAAATACATATCCCAGTTATCCTCTAATCTCCTTGCAATATTAAATGCCAGTAAAGGCGGAACCGCATTGCCTATTATCTTATATGCCTCAGATGCGGAAACCGATGTGTTACCATCTTTTTTGGGAATTACGAACTCATAATCATCTGGAAAGGTCTGTATCCTTGCACATTCCCTGACTGTGAGTCTCCTTTCCTCATTTCCTCTTTCAAGCTCATCCAAATGAGTGCCTCCGTGCTCCTTAGACAATCGCCGGAATTCGATATTTCCATGATGCTCAGACCTTATTGTAGGGCCAATCC
>CAVFAM010000085.1:0-5685 GCA_963620375.1 Bacteroidaceae bacterium | reverse complement strand
GGCTCAAGCTATGCCTTTTCATCAGATGCTGCCCTTGCCATATCCGCTGCGCAGTATCAGAAGAATCAAGCTGCTGGCTTTTGTGACCTGTCATCCGGTGTGACCAATGAAGCCTTAACTCATGCCCTTGACCCAGACGCAGAAGTTGCTGCACCAAAAGGCATATCTCTTGTGATGGTTGGGGATATGCTCATGCACACCAAGGTTTTAGAATCCGGCGAACAGGCTGATGGCAGCTACAATTTTGACCATTTATTCAAATATGTGGGTGAGGAAATAGCAGACGCAGATTTGGCATTGGTCAATCAGGAAACCATCTTGGGCGGTACAGAGCTTGGCTTATCCAGCTATCCGAATTTTAACTCACCATACGAGGTGGGTGATGCAGAGGTCAAGGCTGGCTTTGATGTCATCCTGCAGGCTACCAATCACGCTCTGGACAAGGGTGCAAGTGGAATTACAAACGATATTAATTTCTGGAAAAACAACTATCCTGACATTGCCTACCTTGGTATCAACGATTCTCAGGACAGAAAGGACAACTACATATACACTTATACTAAGGATGGTATCACCATATCCATCCTAAACTACACCTTTGGCACAAATGGCATAAGTCAGCCATCTAACATGCCTTACGCTGTGGATTATCTCAACGAGGATAAGGTGGTAAGTGATATTCAAAAAGCCCACGAGCTGTCTGATTTTGTGATTGTCTGTCCGCACTGGGGCACAGAATACAAATTCACAATTGACAGCTATCAGCAGAAATGGACTAGGATTTTTCTGGAAAATGACGTAGATTTGGTTATCGGTGCCCACCCACATGTTATCGAGCCAATAGAAATGGTCACAGACGAAAACGACGGTGACCAGATGCTTGTATACTATTCTCTTGGCAATTTTGTAAACGGTACGGAAAGCACCACAGGAGTCCTCGCAGACCGCATGGTGGGCGGAATTGCTGAGGTCAATATCGGCTACACCCCAGATGGCAGTATCGGTATCACCGACTATGATGTGGCACCTATAGTCTGCCACATGGGATATGGCAGTGACTATACCGTTTACTACCTGGACGACTACACAGAGGAGCTTGCAGCTCAAAACCGTATATTGGAGCAGGACTCCACTTTCAGCCTCGATTACTGCAAACAGCTTGTACAGAATGTGTGGGGGAAGTAATTCTCCCCCAACGGAAGCTGACAACAACCGAAGCCGACATTGACAGCTTCTCAGTATTCATGGTGGCTGGCAGCTTCTTTGAATACATGACAGCCTCTCTGTGCCACTTGTCAGCGCAGTCATTTTTTCCTGCTTTTTTATACAGACTGCTTATTATCTCCGCCTTGCCGGCATAGGCACGGTCAGCATAGCTTCCATTTTCCTCATCCATAAACAGGCAGTAGGACGCTATCTCGCATTCCAGAAATTCAATGGCTTTCTCATACTCAGCTTCCTGTACATACATATCCGCAATTCTTGAGAGGTCGTTAAAGACAAAAATCTGTCCGGCGATACAATGATGTAAAGTCACAGCCATAGCCTCATCTTTTTTGCCCATCTGAAAAAGGCACTGGGCTAACAAATAATCATACTTTCCGCTCTGATTATATTTATTTATAAGGGCATATGCCTCATCATAATCGTCTGTGTCCTTCCATAAGAGAAGAGTCACAATCTGCATTTCCAGAGCTTCTATTGTGGCAATGTCACTGTATTTTTCCTCAAACAGCTCAATGCTTTTCTCATAAAAAAATATGGCTTTATCTATGTCCGTCTGGCTAGAAGCCCCTCCCGATACGATTTTGCTATAATAGGCATCACCCATCAGATGATTTGTCCTGAAGTCGTTTGGATAGCTCCTTATAAGCTCACTAAGACGTTCTATAGCAGTATCATACTTTTCCTGCTTCAAGTCCTCCTCAACTTCCAGAATAAATTTGTCTAAGTGTTTGTAAGCCTTTTCATATCCAAGAAGCGAATCAATCGACACCTGAAATACATCTGCCAAGTCTGGTAATATCTCGATGTCAGGTCTGTTATTGCCTGCTCGTGTCAACCCCAGACCAAAAAAAATGATTTTTTTGTACCCTCAAATATCACTTTCCATTATACTTGCTATCGCAGTATATTGAAAGCAATACTTATGCCTGCTGAAGAAAGGAGTGCCATATTTTTTCGGCACTCCAAACTCCATAAGCATCCATCTTACTTGAAAAATGGATCATCTGTATTCCATGTGTGCTTTTCACACTTATACTTTGAATCTATATCATACATTGCCATACTAACCACCGCCCTTTCATCTTATTATATCAGTATTTTTTTATTAAAAGTCAAAACATTTTACGAAATATCATTAACTGTTCGGAGCATATACAACCATTTTTTTATCTCGTCCTTGCTCATTCTTTTCAATTCATTTATAATGCTTGTCTGCCTATACCAGCTCTATGAGCTAACGCATCTTGAGATAATCCCATTTTCTTTCTCCTGTCAGCAATTCGTAATCCTCTCTCATAATCCTTTTCACTTGTCTGTGCTTTACTGCTCATAAATCCTCCTTGCCGCCCTTGGAAACGAACAAGTCGGATTACCTTTACTGCACTAAAAAAGACGACGCACGAGGAAACCAGTATCATAAATACTGTTCGTTTCCCCTGCGTCTCTGGTGCTTCCATCTTTCGATGTGCCCTTATCAGGTGGGCTGTAATTTAATTGTCAATCGTTATATTCTGAAAGTCCTATTCTCAGAATGTTCCTTCATCATTCCCTCGGAATACTTTTTGAGTATCATCACTCGCTTGCATCTGTCACACTTAATTCCGATATTCTGAAGTGCCACAGCGGAATCATCACCGCATACAAAGTATTCCATCATTAACTTGTTGCATTTTTTACATCTAATTTCTATAACATTTCCTTTGTTCATTCAGTTCGCTCCTTATTCATACAAAATCATCAATCTACAATTCTGTACTCGTAAAGGAAAGGGAAATCACCTTTGCAAGCCTTTTGCCGGGAGTTCCGATGAATGTCTGCACATTCCCCGGCTTTGCTGATCTAAAGCCAACTGATATGAATTGTGCTGTCAGCACACAATCACATCAGGCTCCGGCTCTTTCCATAAACCACATATTGTTATCTTCATAGAAAAGGAATATTTCCTTTCCATCTACCACACAGGTATAACGCTCTCCAACACCGCCAGCCCTTGTACTGGCTGCTCTGCGCTTGTCTTTTACTCGTGTAATCTCATACTTTCTGCCATCTTCCCACGTTATCTCTTTGGGAATGAGCAGTCCGTCCTTTGAAAACTCTGCAAGTACATCAACATATACCTTATTGCTCAATGTAATCACCTTCCTTACAAGATTGCTATTGCTCTGGAAGCATCCATCTTCCTTGCTATATAGCCCTTTTCTTCTAATATTTTCAGATGTGCATAAACACTTGAAGTCGATGCCACCCCTACCATCTTGCATATCTCCCTGATAGTAGGAGCATAACCATTCACACGCTGATATTGCATAATGCTTTCATACACATTCTGTTGCTTCTCCGTCAATGGTGCTCTGTCTACCAGATCAATTCTTGCTGCTTCGCTCATGTTCCGCCTCCCTCTTTATCCAAAGTATCCATGTGGATGTACTGTGTGTTCTTCTTTTGCATTGACTGCCGATAGAATCCTGTCCCGGTACATGAGTCCCCTCTGGATACTGTAAAATCCAAATCTTCTGCGTATCTCATCCACCGCTGAATCCATCTTCATCTGCTTTTCACGCTTCTCCACACTTGAGAACAAATCAATCTGTTCCCAATAATTATCTGTTACTAAGTCTGCACCTCGGACACCAACACTGCGGATTGGTTTGCTCCAGTTATAGTTTTCCTTAAATATCTGATAAGCATATGCAGCTATCTCTCCGGTGATGTTCGTTGCATGATCAATCTTTTTCTGACGGGTAAAAGAGAATAACTCATTATCCCTGACACTTATCTCAACCACTCTGCACCGGAATCCATTCTCACGAAGTCTTGCTGCAACACTCTCAGCCAGAATATAAAGAACAATCTTTACATCCTCATCGCATACTAAATCCTTTGGTGTCGTTGTGCTGTTTCCCACCGATTTGATTGGAGCGTGGGTATTCTCCAGCTTGACAGGTGAATCATCATAGCCATTAGCAAACGACCATAAGATACTGCCCATCTTTCCAAGGTGACTGTTAAGCACATCTTCATCTGCCCTTGCAAGATCACCTATAGTTTTGATACCAAATAATGCAAGCTTTCTGTTCGTACTTTTGCCAACGTATAGAAGATCTGCCACCGGAAGTGACCATGCCTTCTGCTTAAACTCACTCTTATACATAGTTGTGATTGCATCAGGTTTCTTATAGTCTGAACCAAGCTTTGCAAATATCTTATTGAAAGAAACACCAACACTTACTGTGATGCCAAGCTCTGACTTCATTCTCCTGCTGATTTCCTGTGCGATAAGCAATCCATCCCCTTTAAGGGAACTGCTCCCTGTCACATCAAGCCAGCACTCATCAATCCCATATGGTTCCTGTCTGTCCGTATATTCTGCATATATCTCATGCGCCATTCTTGAGAACCGAAGATATAAGTCCATTCTTGGTGAAACAAATGTTATGTCCGGACAGACCTCCTTTGCCTGCCAGAGTGCCATTCCTGTTTTCACACCGTACTTCTTGGCAATATAGTCGGCTGTTAAGACAATCCCATGTCTTGCCTCCGGGTCACCGCCCACTGCCAGTGGCTTTCCTGTAAGCTCCGGATGATGCAGATGCTCAATCGAAGCATAACAACAGTTGATATCTGAATGAAGTATTACCCTGTCTCCCATCTGCATCACCTCCTGCATTTAATCTGTCACTACCATAACCTTTAGTCCAAGTATATGAGTAATGTTTCTTACAGGGCATAGTATAACCCCAAGAATAATCGACTGTCAACGGACACATGTGTCCTTTTTCTCATTATATTGGATTTTTAACTTGAATAATTGGCACTATTGCTATATACTATGGAGTGAAAAGAGACATTTGAAATCAACAAAATGAAAGAAAAGAGGCGTATGTATGTACTCAATCGGAGAAATCATTTCAACATATAGAAAAAAGAAAGGCTTGCTCCAGCAGGATCTCGCTGATGAACTGGCAAAGGAAGGCATTACCATTTCCTATAAAGCCATATCCAACTGGGAGAGAAATCTTGCTGAACCAAGCGTTACCATATTTTACAAAGTGTGTAGAATCCTTGGTATTACTAACATGTATGAAGCATATTTTGGAGTAAATCCTGCTGATCCTTTTTCATCACTTACTGATGAAGGCAGGGAAAAAGCTATGGATTATATCAATCTGCTCCATGCATCCGGAATGTATGAAAAGCAGACTGCTAAGATAATTCCATTCCGAAGCATTGATATTTTTGAAAATGCAGTATCAGCTGGAACCGGTAATTTCCTCGTAGACGGGCCGAAAGAGACTGTACGCATAGAGGAATCTATTCTGCCGGAAGATACTACTTTCGGTGTACGCATTAGTGGTGACAGTATGGAACCTGAATTCCACGATGGGCAGATTGCATGGGTATTGCAACAGGAATCTGTTGCTAATGGAGAAATCGGCATCTTCGCTCTAAACGGAGAAG
>CAVFAM010000084.1:0-2237 GCA_963620375.1 Bacteroidaceae bacterium | reverse complement strand
CACCAATGAAGTGATTGAGTTTCCGTCAGCATACAGCCACTATTACCGGCTCCATTACAACAAGCAGACCGGGATATTCCTGTTTCCGGAAGACCGGACCGATGTCATTGAGTTCGAGAATGATTTGAGCGGATATTTTTGCATTATCACATCAGAAAATATGGATGCCAATGCAGCACTTAATCTCTATAAGAGCAGAGATACATCGGAGAAGCTGTTCCGTGGGGATAAATCCTATCTTGGAGATAAGAGCTTGCGGGTTTATGGAGATGCTGCTGCAGATTCCAAGATATTCATTGAGTTCCTGGCACTTATCGTGCGAAATCGAATGTATAACTGTCTGAAAGATGAAATGCTGAAGATGGATAGCCGTCCGAACTACATGACAGTGCCTGCCGCGATCCGTGAGCTGGAGAAGATTGAAATGGTACGATTGACCGACAATAAATATCGTTTAGATCATGCAGTTACTGCTACACAGAAAACGATACTGAAGGCATTTGTAATAGACGTAGCATTGGTCAAGTATTACGCAGAGGGAATCAGTAAGATTTTGAGGGAGGAAAAATAAAATGGCAAGAGGAAGAAAAGCTGGAACAACAGTTGCTACAATTGATCAGCAGATCGAGAAAGCACAGGAAAAAGTGATAAAAACCAAGCAGGCATACGATGCGGCGACAGATGCGCTGCAAAAGCTTCTGGACAAACGAGACGCAAAACGCAAGGATGAATTATGGAGCGCTATACTCAAGAGTGAGAAATCTTACGAAGAGATCCTCGGCTTTATCAGTGCAGATGCAGCGGAGTAGGAAGAATAATAGAAAAGTCTCGATTTATACAAAATGCACAAATTGAGACTTTTAAGGTGTAATATAAGAGGAAGTTGACACTGAAATACGGGCTTTTTTTAACTTTTCTTTTCGTTAGGGCTATTCAGTTTTGGAAATCAAGGGACATCTTATGGCAGATCTTAAGCTTGTATATGCTGCCCCAAGCGAAGAAACCGCCTTAGATCATCTGGAGGAGTTTGCCTCTAAATGGGATGCAAAATATCCAAAGATTTCCAAGAGTTGGAAAGAACGCTGGCCTATGTGCTTTCCACCTATTTCAAATATCCCAAGGAAATTCGAAAGATTATTTATACTACAAATGCAATCGAGGGATTCAATCGCCAGCTGCGAAAAGTCACAAAATCAAAAAGTGTATTTCCGTCTGATGACAGCCTCCTAAAAATGCTATATCTGGCAACGGTTGATATCACCAAAAAATGGACCGGCCATCGAAAGGACTGGGGCCAGATTCATTCCCAATTTCGATTTATTTTGAGGAGCAACTGGCAGGACATGATTATTAAAACGCACGTGACAGATGAGCCGGTAGCGGTTCATCTGTCCGGGCGTAACGCAGGAGGACGGGGGTGCGCACCCCCCCCGATAAAAATCCCCCTGCTTGGCATGTAAAATTCCTGCTTTATAATGCAGGTAAGGCATCAAGCTCAATAGTTGAACCTAATGCCTTTGCTTTTATCAACATATCTTATATCGGTTTTTCAGTTTACACAAAACTTGAAACGGTCTCCTCTATCTGGTCGGAATATACAATACGCAGAAGCTGCAGCTTTGTGTGATGCTCAATATCCAGAGCCATGTGTACAATGCAATATCGCAATCTCATATCTATCGCAGTCAAATCAACCAGATATGCAAACTCAAGATTTATGTACATCCCTTTATTCTCTCCATCAGGATGCTTATCATAATTTTTTCTGTATGCAGTCAGTTTAAAGTAATTGTTATGCAGAGTAAGATATTCCTTAGCCGACTCCTCATCCATTATGTTAAGGAGCACTCCTTTTTCATTCAAGTGCTCAATTTGTCCCTCAAGAGATAGTTTTGGTTTCATAATTAGCGATAATCCAATCCCCCATCTCGAAGTATTTTGATTTTATCACGAAGAACCTTGATAATCAACTGCCACTTGATTTTCAAAATTTATTAGAGTGTAATTTCTTCTAGGTTAACAATCTTGCTTTCTGGTACACAGGCATCATCAGCAATCCTAATAATAGGATTATCGTAGTCACACTGATATCTGCTGTTTTGCATATATGACATAATCCTCATTGCAATTTGCACTAAAAAATAATCTACCTTCTCCTCGTTCCCAAGCTTATCTCTGTCATCAAATATGATTTCATCAATTGTCATCCTATAAGTGAAGCAATAGAATTTACTGTT